>JAAHGL010000080.1 GCA_010692635.1 Symploca sp. SIO2C1
AGAGAACAAGGAATGAGAGTAAGGTATACCAGTACCGTCTTGTATAAGGATAGCGATACCGTAGGTCTTTGCTCGTACCCTCTTGTATATAGATGGTGAACACCGACAGCTTACCCCGTACCCTCTTGTCCATAGATAACTACCAGACTTACTCTCACGATACCCTCTTGTATAGTCATAAATCACCGCAATATCTATGTCCTAGTCCTTTTGTATTGTCATATTACCGCTTACTATCTATTTCCTAATCCTCTTGGATAGTCATACATTCCCTCTAGTACAGATATAAACAACTATCAATATCTATCCTACAGCCCTCTTGGTTACCCATAAATGATAGCTCAGTTGTCTATACACTTCCTCTTGTTTATAGATGGACTGCCTCTCTTCATGATGCAACAAATCCTCTTGTAATGGGATATCTTGCTAACTTAATTCTTTGGCTCATCCCTCTTGTACATGGATATAAGCTGCGCAGTGCTTAAGTATTTGTACTCATTAACTGACAAAATCAGCAACACACATTTACTAAGCATAAATACTCACTGGCTTAATCTCAATATCCTGGGCACTAATATTACATTGTTAGTACACACTTCTCAAAAACTGGTCAAATCAAAAACTATCATTTTCGACGATTTTTGTCGCCTGAAACGCGCTCACAGCAAGGGCTAACCCCGGTGACAGACTCACATATTATTATTAAACATATAGGTAAGTCTGTCACCAAGTCTAAAACTTCTCAACGTACCCTTTGGCTTGTAGATTATGGGGTGCTGGGGTTCAGCTAGGGGTGGGTCACCAACTCCCATGAGAATGCCCCTAGAACCGACGCTAGGGTCTACCCGATGGAAACTACCTGCAACTGATTTGAGAGAGCTTGCTGAGGCGTGTAGCAGGGGAAAGGTTTTTTTGCAGGCATTGACAAAACTACAGCGGGATTCTAGAGCACTCACGGAAATTTGCGGCATTTTTCGGTGAATGGGGAAGTGGTGGGTGATGGTGGGGAGGATGTAACTGACAAAACTTATAATGTTTGGCACAAAGTGTTTTTAGAAAACCGTATGTCTCAAAATCCATCAGTATTGGAACTAGAGTGTGAGAATAGGTGTCCTGATTGCCTTTGGATGACTTTGAAAGGGATTCCTCAACAACAGGCAAGGAGATTTTATTTACTTAGTTCCAGCTCTGCTGATATCGAACAAATTGAACTAAATTTAAACATTAACTTTAATGAACAGTGGGAGCCATTACGTGCAGGTCGTATCAAATTTGGGTTAAGAAGTGGTGAGCTGAGATTGAATCTTGATAATGGGAAAATTCCTTTAGAGAACCGTGAGCTAAATGACCCATTTGAGGTATCTGTTAAAAAAGATAGACAACATCAAGAAGGTTGCGAAAATCAAAGTAGTCTTGAGGCTTCTTTTGCCAAAGGGGAACCAGGAATTAAAGCAAACCGTAGTGAAAAGAACACTGAAGGGCAAACCGATAAGTTCCAGTTAACTGCCTTTCAGGTAACAACCAAGGGGGCAGAAGAGACACCAGCCTGGGTTTTTGAAGTAGCAACAAGGGAGCCAGTCCTCAAAGGTTCACTCACAAATCAAAAATTGGCAACGATGAATGTCACAGCAAAGCCTTGCGAGGTAAAAGCTACTTTTGATATCTCTGTGCGAGATGTCATGATAACTGATGCTGAGGGGGCGTGGTTAACAAACCTCATCCCAGAAAAGAGGACAGCTTTGGATATAGCGCTAGCCAAGCTTTTGTTGAAACACAAACTTCAATCTCCCTTAAGTCAGGTGTATTTAAGACATGACTAATGACGAATTCCTTCAGGAAGCACAAGAGTTAATCCAGAACATCGTTGAAATTGACACAGACAACTTTCTGGAAATAGCCAAAATTGCAGGTATAAATCTTCACACAGAATTAGCTGGAGCCAACTTGAGTGGTTTTAATCTGAGTGAAGCCAACCTCAGTTGGGCAGACCTTAGTGGAGCCAACCTCAGTGGAGCCAACCTCTGTAATGCCGACCTCAGTTGTGCCGACCTCAGTGGAGCCAACCTCTGTAATGCCGACCTCCGTAAAGCCAACCTCAGAGGAATCCGCATCAAGGAAGCCAACCTCAGAGGAATCTACATCAAGAAAGCCAGCCTCAGTTGGGCAAACTTTATTGAAGACAACTTCAGAAGAATCCGCATCAAGGAAGCCAACCTCCGTGGAGCCAACCTCAGTAAAGCCGACCTCAGTAAAACCGACCTCCGTAAAGCCGACCTCCGTGGAGCTAACCTCAGTGAAGCCGACCTCAGTGAAGCTGACCTCAGTGAAGTCAACTTGAGTGGTTTTAATCTCAGAGGAGCTAACCTCCGTGGAGCCAACCTCCGTGGAGCTAACCTCCGTGGAGCCGACCTCACTGATGCAGAAGTGGATAAAGCTCAGTTTAGAGGTAATGTAGGAATCTCTGAAGATATGAAGCGCGACCTGATAAGCCGAGGGGCTATTTTTGAAGACACTCCAGGTGATCGCAGTAGAACCAAAGTTCCAAGTGGTCGTTAACCCGTTAAAACCAACAACGGAAACTGCCTTTTGCGATCGCTTAAATCTTAGTCAGACTTCCTGACTTTATCTCAAACCGCTGGTATGCCCTAATAGTAGTTTCATCACGATCGCCTAATATAGACCTAGCAAAGTTCAAATAGTCCAGAGGGTCTACCTTGACATTGACCACACAAGCTCTGAAGTAAGCCCCACGAAATTTGTGATAGGTCATACCCTCCGGTAAAATTTCCCAATTCTCCCTAACTATTCCATCCCGACCATTGAAGCGCTTAGAGTAAGTCCTGTTAACCCTCTCAGGATCTTCACTTCTAGGGAAGCGTTTACCGTTAGCATCAAGCCATTCAATTCCTTGCTTTACCAAATCAGCTGACAAGAGGGTTGGGATAGTGAATTCATGATCTATCAATTTTTTCTTGCCAATCTTTCTCCTCTTACCTTTGAGTTGACCCTTAAAACCAAGCTCATATTCTCCAGTTTTCCGGAACTCTCCAGAAAGATGAATTTCAGCCATCCTACGCCCGGTCGCTAAGGCTATAGCACAACTTACATCCCTCCAGTCAACATCAGAAAGAGACGCTCCGGTCGCCACTTCAGAGAGAATTTCATGAGCGTACTTAAGGAAAGGGGATAAATCTAGCTCGACTCGATTATAAACAGTAGAGCGAGACTCTACTTTTTCCCTGTATCTAGTGTTCTGCCTAGTTTTGTATTCGCTGAACAGATAGCTTAGAGCATTTCCAAAGTGAGTGATGATTGTCAGAACTGGATGGTAGTTGGCATGGTCTTTGATATCAGTTTTTGCAGCTAACTTTAAACCCTTTTTAAGGGCTGTAATCTGCCTGAGACAAGCCCCGTACTCTTTTTCATTCTCTGGCTTGTCATCGGGATAATATGACTTGAGCAATGCAGCTTCCTTTGTAGCTAGAACCTTCCAACCCTCCAAGTCTTCATTCTGAACCCCTACCTCCCTTTGCTTCCGCTTGTACGGTGCTAGCGCCTCAATCTTAGGTAACAGAACGCTTACACGCTCGTCAATAAAAGTATTTTCCAGTTCATCAGAAGTCTTCAGTTGCCTACTCATCCCTTGTTTACTTATATTTATTATTTACACTTTTATAGTAAACAAGGAATTAAGCATATGGCTATATCCATAAGGGTTATATAAGTACCTTGAATACTTACAAGCTTTATCTATCGAACCTATTTATCTATAGATATAAGCACTTGTCAGTCTATATAGTTTATAGTTAATCTATATACAAGAGAATTATGATATAGATAAGATGAGTTGGACACAGACATCTAGAAATTTTGCAGAGCAACTACAACACTTAAGTGATGAATTAGAGATTGAGAAGCTTGCAAAAAAAATAATTGAGCAGATTTATGAACTCACCGAACCCTCGAAGCGTAAAAGGGCTTTAGCGACTGTAAGTAAAGAGATTCGGAAAATTTACCCTAATGATGAAGTCTCACACCCACTTTACTTTGAACATACAGAAGCCAGAGACGGTAAGCCACCTATCTACAAACACATCATCTTCAAGACGCTGACTCTGACAACTTCCGACTGGGATGAATTAGCCACAGACGGAAGTAGAGAAGAGTGGAAAAAACAACAGCAGAAAAATACTGAAGTTATTGAGCAACCATCCTTAGGTAACATGACCATTAACCAATTGAACCTGGAAGAGGAAACACAACAGACCTTAGAGCAAGCATTAGAGCATTCAGGGATGGCTCTAGATGAATTTATCAAGCAAGCTATCGCAGTTTATGCCAAAACCATCACCGGCAAAGCTCGAAAGCACTCTGAGGATTTATCCAATGTACCTACTGCTGAGTTGCTCTCTGATGCTCAGTGGACTACACACCCTGGACGGGCATCCGAATTGACCAAGAGGGCTATCAGAGCAATCAAATTCTACAACGCTAACAAGGTAGGAGAGAATAAAGACCGCTGGTGCATTACTCAAAGTGCTATAGCATCTCTGACTGGCTCTCGACAGAGTACTATCAAGAAAATCTTGGAGCACTACCTTGATGATATTGAGAGCCACAATCAGATCTATGGCTTGAACGGCTACAGTAACCGTAAGCCAGGAAAGGATATCAGTGAAGAAATAGACATGGCTCAATTGATTCCCAATGGTGTTGATTAATCACCTTCATATACGAAAATACCCCTAGCGGTGAGGCTAGGGGCTTGATTTTGGAAAGCTGTGGTGAGATTTAGTCATTAGGCAACAGACGGCTGAAGTAGCTGTCTATCGGGTAAGCAGGAACGCGGGTGGTGTAGTCCATCTCTGTACCAGTAATGGTTTCAGCCAGCTTCTCAAAAGAGCCAGAGCGCCAGTTACGCTCATGGATGGGCTTGGACTGCTCACCCCGAAAGTAGGCTTGAGTACCAATGACAGAAGCAGCTATCCAACCTACAACAAAGAGTGAAATCAAAATCGTCATAATCTTTACTCCAAGGTAATTTCAACTAAGGAACCCAGAAGGGGGACTAGCTTACAGCCAGTGCGATAAACACTAAAGAAGCGACAAACAAAGTAGCGAACGCAGCTTGTAAGGCATAACGGCGCTGCTGTTCAGGGAATGGATAGGAAGCGTAGTACATTTCTGGCTCTGTAGCGTAATTGTTGAGGATGCCTGACTCTGAATAAGTGCGCATAACTAATAGCTCCTATGTAACGTTTCGTTAAGTTAAATATAACGAATTGTTACAAATACTCTCTGTGACTTGACACGATTGCTCATGTGATGCTCATCACTCAATCGCAGAATCCCTAATCCACCCCCAGCTTTTCAGCCTAGACAGAAGATACCCCACTGCTGTAAACCATAAGTAATTAAGTGGGGTGTCTCTATGAAAATTGACCGCCACGGGAAGGCTAAGATTCTCACTCAGTCTGAGATTCAACTACTCTTCAGCGAGGGACTGCAAACTAATCGCGATCGCGCTTTATTTGGCATTTGTCTTTACACCGCTTGTCGCATCAGAGAATGCTGTAGTCTCAGAACCACTGATGTCTATGAGCGCAAGGGTATTATCTATCCTGAGATAACCTTCCGTAAAGGGGACACCAAGGGTAAGCTAGCAACCAGAGCAATCCCAGTAATTGAAGAGTTGCGTATCCTGTTACTGGACTACTACCCATCACCTCGGAGTTGGTTTCTGTTTCCTGGGTTGGACGGTACGGGACATATTCATCAAGACTCAGCAGCTAGGGTATTGAGAAAAGCTTGCCTGCGGGTTGGGATTAGGGGAGTCAGCACCCACAGTTTCCGCAGGACAGCACTAACCCAGATGTCTAATGAAGGCATCCCATTGAGGATAATACAAGAGGTATCAGGGCATCGTAATCTTTCCCAACTACAAAAATATCTGGAGGTCAAGCCGGAGCAAGTCAGGGGAGCAGTTTCAGCGCTGAGTATGTTGTCAAGTGTCGGGAAAAGAGACTTAAACGACACCCCATCACCTTCCCCACCTTCTACCCCCTCCACCCCTCACCACACCATCGACTCGCTACAATAACCCCAATACTCTTCCCTCTGTAGCGGTTGCCACATTCAATGCCTTCTCAAAACAAACCAACCTTTGTTAAACTCAAACCCCGTAATCCCAAACCCTCAGAATCCCCAAAACCTGAACCCACTACTGAAATCACCACTGAAACTACTGAAGTCACTGAAACTACTTCTTCAACGGAAACCACCTTACCAACAGCACCCCCAAACACCTCACCAGCCACTCCAACAAACACAACCAAAAACAATTCTCCTGCCTTCTTCCAAGCTATTGGAGTAATAAGTGGAGAGATTGACTTTGTTGATGATCGTCAGACTACTATCACTATTGGCAACGAAAAATACCAGCTTTTCTATGCTAAATCTACACGCAAAGCTTTTAACGCCCTCAAAAAAGAAATCGTCACTACTGGAAAACCTCAACAAAGACTTGTTGTCTATCCAAAAGTTATTCATTTCCCCCAAAAAGACCAACCTCATCTCATAGGTTTTCAGTTAGTTCGTTTTAGTAAAATTGAAAGCCAAAATAGTATCTCTAAGAACTTGAAAGACAATGAATTTCAACTCAGAGGACTATGGCAGTTCATCCAAGTCTGTCGGATTCCCTGCATCTCGGTCATGAAAAACTTTAGTAAGGAGAGGGTTGACTATATCAAAAAAGTTGACTTGGCTCAAAAGGTCAGATTTCTCAAATCATCTCATATCCCCATATCCTGGAAAGATGCCCCGATTAAAGCATTCAGATTCAATCCTAAAGCGGGAAAGGAGCAAGGACATCCAGCATTTGTCCAAATTAAAGCTAAATTTCTACCTCATAGGAACACTTTCACTTTCCTTGAACAGTTGGCTCCACCCAGTGAAAATGCACCCAGATTTCTCAAAGCTTTCAAGAAAGATAAAACGAAACTACAGAAGAGAAAATCATCACAGGAGGACACTAAAAACCAACATGAGTGAACTCTTCACTCCCTAAAAACTCATACACTTTTTTACCTTCCTCTCCTTCAAATTTTGGCAAGCATCCCGACATCACCACAATCAACCACAAAGCTCCAACACCTGCGATAGCCAACCCTACTTTATCTCGACTTACTGAAGATATCTTTAAGAGCGCTGGTAGGCTAATCATAGGCAGTCTCAGGAGAGTAAAACCAACATCATCCTGATACTCTCTCCTCACTTTCTTGAGCGCTTTACTATCAAAACCGAACCACTCACCATGCACCCTGTACCTCGCAAACTTCTCATGTAGATAACATTCATCTTCGGTGACGTTATCCGTCTCAAACCAATCAATTAACTCTAGTGGATATGGAGACTGACTACTATTTAACTCAGATAATCTAGCTTCTGGATGTCTTGTAGTTAAGCCAATCTTGTATCTATCGGTTCCTTGTGCATGAATCAGATATATGAATCCTGGCTTATTGCGGTAATGACTATCATCAAAACCCATAACTAGACCTCTGTTGTTAACTCATCCTTACGGAGTTTTTTCTTGCATCCTGGGCAATAGTAGCGCCTATCTTTACCTTGCCTTAATTCCACATCTGGATGTTTTTTACAGATAGTTTTGGCCCTGTGGCGACTCTCGGCGCTACTCCCTACATGGGGAATTACGGACGACCTGGCGTTAATCGCTGCCATCTCTTGCTGTGTAAAGGTTTCAAGCTCTGCTTTTTTTTGCTCTTGGCTAAGCTCTGCCACAGCGGACGGCTGTGTTTTGGCGCTTTTTTGTCCCTCTACAAACCGAGATTTTCTAACAGTAACTTCAAAGGTTTCTCCGATTATTGATAAACCTTCATTTACTTCTAAGTCGTCAGCAACTGGTAGTTCATACCACTGTGGGTTCTTTCCAGGAATCACACAAAGACCAAAGTAGTATTTTTTGTTGTCATCAAGCCACTCATTCTTAGCCTCAAAGACTGTAGATATCTCGTTGTACTGTTTGAGCAAGATATCTTTCTTTAACTCAAGTGCTTGGTTGTTTTTGATAGCATCTAACGCACAAGAGCCTTGATAGAAGGCTATCATTTGAGCCATGTCTGACCATTGGAAACCAGCGCGACTAACCTTGGGGTTTTGACCAATCAAGATTAACTTCATTCCCAGGTGACGAATTCTAGAAATCAGATTAAGAAACTGCTCCTTATCCTCTTTCTCAAGTTGAGTATCAATCTCATCCAAAATGTCTAGAGTTACTGGGGAATGAATCTTAGTAACTTCCCTATCTTTCATCTGGTTAGTAATCTTTCTCAGAGCTTGTTTTAACTCAGTACCAGACTTTGATACTTTGGGAATACCCCAGTGGTCTTGGTCACTGCCATGTTGTGGATCATGGAGCCTGATATACCAGTTCAGGGTAGTAACTATTCTTGAGAGCAGATATCTTGCACAAACACCCTTACCATCCCCAGTAGCACCCATGATTCTGACAGTACCTTTCCTGGACATTTCTCGGATTACTTGGGTAGCCAACTTGTCTACTGGGGTGAGTAATCGCTTAAGGTCATCTTGCTTAATAGCTGGCTCACGTCGGTAGGTCAGCACCAGTAAATCAGCTATCTCTAGTTTGCGAATAGAACTGATTTTGTGTATCCTCAGAGTCTTAGCAATATCTTCTGAGTGGCGGTTCAAATCCCTCAGAAGCGCTTCTAATGGGATAGACCTACCGTAGCCATATCCAACGTCAACAGCCCCGTCTGAGCGTTTCTCATAGCCTTTGACTGTTAGAGGGATTTGTAGAGTATCCCAGACATAACGGGCTATGTCGTTAGCGATTTTTCCCTCAATGGCGTAACCAAACTGTCCATACTCAGGCTCGGTAAGGTCACCAGCTAACTTTTGCTGTAGTCTGGCTATTTTCTCTGTGAGTACCTCAATCTGAGTGATTAGGTGACCCCGCTCTGTTTCCCAGTCCTCTTGAGCACCACCAATATGATGATTAAATTCCTTGGTCAAGCCCAAAATGTAGTTTTTGCGCTCAATGTGACGCTCACCAATCTGTTCAGCCCATTCCTCATAAGCATAGGCTATCGCTACAGCTTCAGCATGAATGGCTTGACCCTCCGTTAAAGTTGAACGATACTTGGCATCAAGCTTAGCTCTGTCTGAGGTTATATACTCCTCAACCCGTTGCTGTACATTGCTTTCAAGCTCAGATGAGTAAGTTTCTTCATAGTGAGCAATCTGCTCAGTGAGTTCTGTCTTTTCCTTTCTTAATACCTGAAGTTGGGCTAACTGTAACTGCTGTGATTCTTTCAGGTTACTGTTTTCAGACTTCAGTGAGCTTACCTTATCTTGCAACTGAGAGAGTTCGACTTTGAGATTAACCAAGTGTTGGGAAAGTCTATTGTTATCGGCACTGACGGCTTCTAATCTGTGACTGTCTTGCTGAGCTATACCTAGCTTGTCTTCTAGCGCTTTAACCCGTTTGTCAGCTCGACTCTGGATTATCTCGTAAGCTACCCCGATAACTGGTACTGAAACCAGCGTAGCCAGTGCAGTAAGCTTTACTGTGGGCTTGAGTACACCTGTTGCTAAAACTAAAGTAGCTACCGTTCCAAACCCCAGTCCTGATAAGATTTTGGTGGTATTGTTCATGGTTGAGAAAAAACTTTGCTAGTTTCCTCCGGTCAGTTGCTTTCTGAATTCATCTAACTTGGTCTGTTTATCCTGACGCTGTAACCTTGCTAGCTCAGCTCCAAGCCGTGCTATCTCAAACTTTTCATCCATCTCAGCAGCTGACTCAACTGCTGAATCCAACACAAACTGAGTGCGCTTTTGAGCTAGTGATAACCCTGATTCCTTCTGGGTAGTGGTTTCCAGTTGAGTTAGATAATCGATATAATCACCTTTGACACGCTCAAATTCAGTTGCAGCTTTGACCCCAGCTCCAAAAGCTTTAGCCTTCTTACCCTCTGTGGTGAACCTCTCACGGGTCACGTCAAAAGCAGTCCCGGTCAGCTTGAGCGCTCGGACAGCCCCTTCGTAAATACTCATCCCAGCATCGAACTCTCCTTCACTAATCTGTGGGATGTTTGACGGTGGCTTGAGTGGGTCACCGATATCATAATTAGACGCATCGAACTGAGGCATCATTCCAGCAACATCGTTGGGAGTGATGGTGGTCAAGCCAGGAACTAGAGTTGAAGTGCTTACTTTAGGTGTGGTTAGACCGGGGCTGGAAGTCTTGCTAACAGTAGAACTGGTTTTAGTTGCTGTGGTCTTACTCTTAGCAGGACTGGTTTTGGTAGTCTTTGTGGTCTTGGTCGCTTTCTTGGCTTCAGCAACAGCCTTGCGTTTTGCAGCTTGACTCTTAAGTGACGGTCTAGGCATTCTTCAAAATCTCCTCTGACTTAATCAGATAAACTTCATAACGAACCTGTAGAGCTTTCATCCGCTGGTGGATTGCTTCGAGCTGGTCTAACAAGTAATCATCAAAATCAAATTGCTCTAACGCTTGCTCTACCTGCTGTTGGTCTATTTGGAATGTGGTTTCTTCATCCATAGAATTAAGCCGGGTGCAATTCCCGGCTACTGACTTCTATCGCTTACTGATGATTTGCAATCTCTGATGCTTTGATCCATCAGGGTTGGTCTTTACAGTCACCACAGCAATCCAGGTGTCATTGCTACTGGTGGTTTGTTGGTAAGTAGGAAGTGGAGCAAAGTCTTGCTCTGTAGCGGTTTGTGCCATAATTGATGAGTCCTAAAGTACTTTATGCTTTGGGGTGATTGGTTGGAGGTAGCGCTTGAGAAGCTGTCAAACTTTGGCGCTACTCTCCTCAAAAGATAAATTGCCATCCGTATTGCTCTGGCAAGCATAATTCCTCCTAAATTAATCTCAATTTTTCTTGTCGCTGTTGCGCTGAAATGAGCGCCGCATGAATATGTAAACCACCAGCCTCAGAACGCTCTGTGTAGTTGTTGAACTTGGCGAAATGTTCAACACAACGAACCTCAAAATGCTTCACGAAATTTGAGACTAGGCAGGTGATTAAATCACCGGGTCGTGGCACTGAGCGTAATGAAACCTTTTCTTCGAGAGATAAACCACCTTCGAGATAGGTTAGAGTAACGATAAAAGCTGAATAGTTGGTAGAAAAGTCCACGGTTCACCCCCTAAACCAAATAAGAAACCAGAGTAAATGTTGCAATCCCGGCGGCAATCTTAATAAGCAGCTGAGTCATTTTTTTTCTCCCTCAAAGCGTGAGTTGTTGTAAGGAAAATGCCATGATTTCGGAAAATTCTGAATCCAATTCCCAATTCTCAAATAAAGGCTTATTCAGAAAATTCCAGAATTTAGTTAAAGTAGCCAGCATCCTTGGTTTTTCCTCTGTTTCAGTTTCTTGATCCTCTTTCAGTAGGGCTAAAATGCTAGCCCTATTATCACTAGAAAGAGTACCGATTAAATCCCGAATACTGCTCTCATGTCGCTCATTTGAGTCTCGAAGTTGGCGAAAAAATCCTGAGTCTCCTGTTGCCTTTTGGCGGTGGCATTCAGCAATGCTTGCTTGAGCAATGACTCATCACTATCAGAAGCATGATTATGGTCAGAAATCAGCTTCATTAGAATATCAAGCCTCATGTTGCGTAGCTTATTCAGTGAAGCTTGTAGCTCTTGTGCGGTTGAAAAAGTGTCTTGAGCAACGTAGTTCAAGATTGCAGTTTTGGTAGCTACATTTTGTCCACCAAACTGCTCCTCAACTGCCTGCTTTATTGCCTCCTGAGTGATGGCTGATTGGTCATCTGAGGTTGGTTGAATTGCTGATTGGGGAGTAGTGGCTAGTTGACTGTTTTTCGGCTGTGCTTGGGGTGCTTGGGGCTGTGCTTGCAGCATGGTTTCTTGGGGTACTTCTTGGATTGATTCTTGGGGGGATTCTTGGGGGGCGATAGAGGTATTTTCTACCTCTCGGTTCTGTGCGCAAAGCAGCTCGGTAACTGCCTGTATTTCTTGTTCAGTAGGAGTTTCTAAGCTTTTTACTAATTCCGAGTAAACGGCTCGTACTTGGTCTTTTGTAACTTTGATTCCTTGGCGAGATACACGGGACTGAATGCGCTTGATGAATTTATCCATGATTAGGCTCCTAATTTGATAGATTGACTTGCTTTGTAGAGAAACGCCGCTGTTAAAACGGGGGTGAGCTTCTCAGGGAAGTAAAGGCGATTTTTCCTGAATCCCCCAAGACGTTTAAACCACCGACTGATGGTAGAAGGATGAGGAGAAATACCCTCTGCATTCAAAATGTTTAGAATCTCTGAACCTTTAATCTTTGAGGAGTTGATTGCTAGTAACTTTTCAGCTTTCTGGTAATTCTCAAATACCTTGAGAACACCTACTGATGACCGAGGTAGAGACTCTCGAAGTTTGGCATAGAAGATAACTGTGTCAGAGGTAACCTCAAAACCACCTTCTTTGAGAGTTCTTTTGATTTGGCTCCAGTGGGAATCTGAGACTCTTTTTCCTAGATACCTCTCATAAGCCAATCGCATTTCACTATTGGTTTCGGTTTTCATCTCCTAAAATTGCAGGGTTGCAAAATAAACAGGTACACATTTTTTGACAGCACAATCAATCGCACAGCTACTTTGCGGGTGCTTGTTTGCCGTAGGTGCGTTTTTGAAGGTGCGTGTTAGCTGACTCTGTGGACTTCTGTATCCCTAAGTCCCTTGCAGCACTAAGCACTTTCGTAGCATCAGGGCTTTTGGCTCCTTTTTGGCTATGCAATCTTTTGCCTTATGGTGCTATATTAGTTTCTAGCTTCAACAGCTGTCAACACTTATCTGCCAACTTTAGTAGCCACCAACAGTGAAACCCTTTAACCTGAAGACATTTGAAGCAAAAAGAGGTTTACTGAAGTTAGAAATACACTCAAGTACACAGCAATGGGGCAAACCAGAAAAGCGAAAGTTATGTTTACTTGCGAATGGGAGGCGAAAGATTATTTGACAAAATGGGCAAATACTGAAAACCGTACAGTGTCTAACCTTTGTGAAACACTCATTAACGAAGCGATCGCAGCCAGAAAAACTCAAGAAACCGAAAAAGCCAATGAACAGCCAAAACAAACCAGTCAACTCTCATAAGGAGGTGTGAGTGACTGAATCAATCAGAGCTACCCGTGCATCAGTACAAATCGGCTCTCTGGAGGTCGATGCCTTTATGCTGCCGGATGGCTCATACCGGATGTCTCAGGCTCAGGTAGCCCAAGCTGTAGGAAAACCTCCTGTTAACGCATTACGTTTTTTGGGGTCAAAAGCCATCAAAGGCTTACTGGGAGAAGGTTATACGGATTACACTCCCCAACAAATAGAGATTGAATCTGAAGAAGGCAAGCAAGGTCAGAGCAGATTCAATGCATTACCTTTAGAAGTTGCAACAGCTTACTGGGTTAACCAGTGTTTTCAAGGCAACAAACAGGCTTTAGCTTTGGTAATGGCTTTGGCTACTGAAACATTGGAGCGTCGATTTGATAATGCTTTCGGTGTCAGTCGCACTGAGACTGAACGAAATCAAAGGTTGATTCAACGCAATCAGCAGCTTGAAAGAGCCTTAGCCGAACTGGGGGAAAGTTTTGCCCTGGATGACCTTCTTAGAGGGGAACGGGATTACTTCGAGAGGCTGCTAAGAGAAAACGGCATTGACCCTTGGGGACTTCCTAAGAATGAAGATTGATTCAGTGGCGATCACTTTCTGGATACAGAAATTCTCACCGGAAACTTTTGCGGTGAGAACCGTATCCCTTTGATTTGGTGCGATACTCCTATAAAGCCGTTCCGATTCAATCCCAAAGCTGAACCCAAAGACCAAGGAAGACCTCTATTTGTTCAATATTGGCTAGATTCTGCCCCAAAATTTTCGATAAGATGAAAACAATTAGACCCAACCTCAATCGAGGATAGGTCTAATCGCTAACTTTCATTTTTGTAGTTTTAAATAGGAGAGTTTTTCTCCGCTCGTTATAAGACCGTTCAGATGATGAGTAGTTCCAGCTACAAATCTTCCTAGCCTACTAGGCGAGGTCTTTCTATATTCAATTATAGAGCATAGAGCAAAGGTCTATCTGAGAAAAGCTCTCCTGTATCCCAGGAGGCTTTATGCAAGTAAAACGAAATAATTCTTCGCTGAAAGGGGGTGTGGCATGAGCAGCTTCACCCCAACCTCAAAGCACCTCCCTTGTGATATTTGTGGTGATACGTCTGGCAAATGCCGGGTACATAAGGGCGGTGAAATATTACTCTGTATGCCCTTCTCCAATGCCAGATTTGGAGAAATCCAAAACGGCTACAAGTGTATTAAGGAGGATAAAGGTAAGGGCTGGTCAACCTGGAAAATTGATAATACCCAAGAGTGGACAGAGCAACAACGGAGGGAGTGGAAGCAGCGCCTTGAGGCGAAAAAGAGGCAGCAAGCATTGGAGAATGAGGCTCTCCATAAAAAAGCTCTCTCGGAGCAGGAGAAACATCAGCAGTACTCAAAATTGTTGGCTGAACTGACCCTTCACCCTTCCGATAGGGCTGATTTAGTTAGGAGGGGATTTACGAAAGAGCAGATTGAATTATCTGGGTTCAAGTCTGTTGAGAATTGGCAATCTCTACAAGGGAAATATAGTAATCTCCTCCCAGGAGTTTCCAACAACAGTCGCTTTTTGTTGACGGGGACTGGTTACCTTTGTCCTGTTAGGAATGCTGAGGGGCTGATTGTCGCACTTCAGGTCAGATTGCAGCAAATCGATTCTAACTGGTCAGGTCGCTATCGCTGGCTCTCTAGTGCTACTAAGAAAAATCCCACTGGTCAGTCTCCTCATATTTACCACAAAGGATTTGACCCTGAACTGCCTTTGGCTATCCACAAGCCAGCGGGTCGCTATCATGGAATTGCTCTAGCTGAAGGGACGGGAGCTAAGCCATTTTTAGCCGCCCAAAGGCTTAACTTGATTGTGATAGGCGCTGCTGGGGGACAACACGCCAGTAGTCCCAATCAGCTAAAATCGGCACTAAAGTTATGTATTGTCGAGCAAGTACCGATTTTAGCTGATGCTGGGAGTCCCTCAAACAAAAATGTGGTAGCTCAATACCTTCGGACAGCAGAATTGCTGATTCAATGGGGCTATACCCCAGTATTTGGCTGGTGGGGTCAGACCAGTAAAGATGACCCAGACATTGATGAACTCCCTCCTGAGCGCTACGAAGAAATTGAGTATCTTTCTGTTGCTCAATTCAAGGCGCTAGCTTCTGAGCATGGTGGTTACTCAGAAAGGGAGGATCTCGCGCAGAAATATCTATTGCCAATTCCAGAACTGCCTACGGTTGGTTTCCACTCATCCCGTACAACAATGCAGGAGTTGAAGCGAGTCTTTGGTGACCTCGACTCCTCTACAGGAAAAGAATGGCTCCAGTTACGTTCGTTCACCCCAGACCATGTTATCAATCAACAGTACTTTGACTGGGAGCCTCCAAAATCTGGAGAGGGATTAGCGGTAAAATCTGGACTGGGAACTGGTAAAAGCTGGTGGGCTAACCAGAAATATCTAGCCAATCCCGATGATGGGGCTGCTATAGGAGGCTACAGAAATGTACTGCTGGAGCAGTTCTGCTCTAATGGGCATGAACTCAATGGCAGGCACTGGAATCAGATTCAAGGTGATTTAAAAGCCAATGGTGAATTGGTGCTTCTGGCTGATCTGAGATCAAGAATTGCTGGAGCGGTGGATAGTTGGGGATATTTCTCCCCTCACCATTTTGAAGAAAAAAAAATCATCATTGATGAGGTTGAGGGCGTTACTCGTCACCTTCATCATTCCAATACTGCTGTGAGTATGTATCGTGAGTCTATCAAGCAGCGGGTAATCGATGCGCTTCAGAATGGGCATTCATTCACTATCTTAGACGGAAACCTCACAGACTTCACTGTTGAATATTATGAGAAACTAAGCGGACGGAAAATCACCAAGATACAAAATACCTACACGGGCAACCGGGGCAAGATTTTCCTCTACGATGGGTCAAGCCGCCGCCGCAAGGCTTCTCAGGAGGATGTTGAGAATGGATTAGCTTCTCAAGTAGGTGAGTGGATTGAATTTGATGTGAGAGCTGATGATTACTCGAAGCTCCATAAAATCATGATGGAGTTACCCACTGATATTCCTATCATCATCACTTCCGATTCTCAAGTCAAATGTGAAACCTGGGATTTACTTCTTTCGGAGAAAGGAAGGAAGGTTTTCCGACTAGATAGTACAACCTCTAATACCGATTTGGGAAAAGAATTCTTACGCGACCCCAAAGCCTTTATTCTGGCTCATGGCATCAATACGGTAATCCTTTCTCCTAGTGCTGAATCTGGGGTCAGTATTGACATGAAAAAAACCAGTAATTCAGAAATTATCGAGAGCCTAGAAACTATAGAATCCACAATGCCAAGCTTCTTCAAGTATGAATTTGCGTTCTTTTTTGGGATTGTGTCAACAGATACTCAAGTTCAATTCTTAGGGAGGAATCGTGACCCCGAAACAATCAGATTTGTTTTCTGTAAAAACCACTCCAGCTTGCACAAAAAGATAGGTTTTGAAAATTTGACATCGGGTCAGCTCCAACAAGCTTTTGTAGAATACACATTGAATTGTGCAAAGGTTTCTCTCTCAGGTCTTGATGAAGCTGAAAAAGCCAACAAAAAACTTGACTTAGCGATTGCTTTAGTTGAGAAATCAGAAGACCCACACTATGAATATGAATGCCGCCTCATCGCCAAGGAGAATTTTGAGCGGAAGCACCCCAGACTTTGCCTTGAGTATGCCCTCCGAGATAGCGGCTGGAATGTGGTTACTGTCAGGGGAACAGAAGATGACCTCAAAGAACTCTCTTTTCAACAGAATTTAATCCAACTTGCCGAAGCTGAAGCTACCCATTCCGAAGAGACTCTCAGCCCTAGTGAGGCTGACAAGCTAGCCCGCAAGCTCAACAAAACCCCTTCAGAACGCCGTCAAATCACTAAATCCCGCTTGTTGTCAAGGCTTCCAGGGTTTGAGAGCAAAACAATTCAGGAGGAGAGAAAGGTTTTACCCTCAGAGATATCCGAGGTAGTGGGGAACCACAAGATTGTTGAAATTGATGGGGTTTCTTCCAGTGAAGATGGGTTTGCAGAAAAACTCCAAGTTTTACAGCAGTTGGCAGTACAACAGCAGTCAGAAGTAGACCCAAATAGCCCACAGCAAGCAACGGGTAATGATACAGAAGAAATACGGTGTGATAACAGGCTCGAAAATGAGGGTGTGACACAACCCGAAAGCCAGTCTACAGAAGGACTTAACCCCGTGACACAACCCCCCGATAATTCTAAGAAAACCAGGGGGGTTGTGTCACACCCCATCACAGTCACTTTTTCCAAGCCCGCTTTTGACCCATTATTCATCCATACCGCAAGAAATAAGGATAGGAATCTCATCCCAAGGATTGAATCTCAATTCCTCTTGTTGAATCCAGAAGCCGCCAAACTTCTACAGCAACAACGTTGGTATAAGAAACTGAGCATTTTTACTGACCCATCAGAGCCAGATTGCAAAAAGAAAATTCACCTAGCTACCTACCGTAGCAAGTGGCTCCAAATCCATACCTTGCTTTCCATGGGCATTGGATGGTTCCTGAACCCAGAAAATACCTGGCATAAGGAGTCTCCAGAGTTGCTTGAGTTCTGGGAAAAAGGGAAAGATCCCAAAAACCAACGGAATGTGGGTGTTAGCGCACAAAATGCTGAACCTTGTCAATATTTGGGTAAGGTTCTTTTAAAATTTGGCTTGAGCACAAAACGTACCCGCAAGAGGATTAATGGAGAGCCGATGCGATTGTACTGCATTGAAAAATCTATTCCGTTGCACCAAGCCATTTTTGAATCTGTGGCAGAGCGGATAAATTCCAAGATTTCTGAGTTCGTTTTCGACTGGAAAAGTATTTGTGATAACACGCTCCAATTCGGGGGTGTGGCACAAGTCGAAACTCAGTCTACGCAAGGGGTTGACCCCGTGACACAACCGACCGATAATTCTATAAAAACCAGCGGGGTTGTGTCACACGGGCTAATCGAGAGTGACAATAAAGTTTCCGAAAAACAATGTACTAACATTAGTGATATGGCTGAGCCACTCCAGCCCCCAACTAGGATTTCGACCGTCGCCGCATTGAGCGATATCGTACAAAATCGCCCAACCCAAGAACAAGAACAAAACCCCACTGAACCTGAGATGGAGCGGGTAGCCCATCTTATGATTGAGGCTTTAAAACTGGGGTCTCATGAGGCGGCGATAGGGCGGCTCAAGGAAATTTGTCGGGAGGTAGGTAAGAAAGTTTATGGATGGTCTATGGGAATGCTTAGAGTTATTGACCCTCAATCAGCTGCTATTATCAGGCAGCTTAGGAAGTCATCTATTCGACAATGAGCTAATTGCTGATTAGACCTTTGGTTTATCTTGAGCTTCTAACTGCAAACGCCATAAAATGAGATTTAAAATGATTAGTCTCGCCTCAATTTGATTGACGTGCCAAAGCTAAAACCCTTAAAGACTATACATCATAAGGCAGCTCATCTGATTGCTGATGGAGCAACAGAGCATCAGGTGGCAACTCTTGTTGGTCGCTCTCGTAGCTGGGTACAACAAATCAAGAGGAGAGATGATTTCCAGGAGATGGTTCAAAAATTAATGATTGAAAAAACTCAGGCTCTAAATCAAGTAGCTATTGATGCCACCCTGGAGGATTTAGAAAACTTTCGAGAGCGCTTAAATCAATCAGCTAATCTCCTGTACACCACTGCAACTGTGTACCTTGAGAAAATCCAGAAAAGGATTATGATTCTAGAGGCAGAGGATATCTCCCCTCAAAGGCTCGGTCAGTCGTTAAAGCAAGGGGCAGAGGCTTTGGGATTGGCATTGGAGATGAGTAAGAGTGCAACAGGCTTAGATGAGGTTTTAGGGTTAGTCGATGAAATACAGCACTTTGAGCAAATTGAGTCATTGGGGGCACAAAAGACTAATACTGAGTAATCCTCTAGTAGCTCAGCTAAATCGTATTAAAGCTCAATTAAATCAAATTGATTCAACAACCAAGCTCTCTATCCCGATTGACTGGGAAGATTTTGCCAAGCTCTGCCAGATTCGCAGTGGTGGAAAAATGGTGCAGTTTGTTCCTTACCCCTACCAATTGCTACTCAGTCGCCTGATGGACTTATACAACAACATTATGGTGGTTAAGTCGAGGCAACTGGGTGTTACTCAAGCAATCATCTCCAAATTTCTCCACAGAGCCGCAGTTAACCCTGCTTACAGCTCGATGGCTTTTATGAGGAATCAGCAAGATGCCAGCGCCATTGCCAGACGGGCTAGACAAATGCTGAGTGGACTAAACGACTACATCAGACCAAATAGTGATAGTCTGAGTTTCTTGAAGTTAGCCTGTGGTGGGGAGTTGTATTTTAAGAATTCAGCTAAAGAGGGGTCTAGGAGTTACGACAGTGTTCTCGATTTTCTCTTTGATGAAGCGGCTTTCAGTGAAAACGTACAAGATATCTACGCAGCTTCGAGTCCTAGTAGTGCCTTGGCAGGGGATAGAGTGACAAAATTGATTGTCAGTACTCCCTGTGCCAAGTCGGGATGGTATTGGGATAAATTGAGCCAGGATAATGCAAATGATGATGTAGAAGAGATCTGCCAAAGCGTAGCCGCTGGAGAGTTGTTCAAGGAAATACCAGGTGTCTATTGGTGGGTAGATACAGCAGGGGTATGCAAGTTGGTGCTACATTGGCGATGCCATCCTGTTTATAGCCAAATACCTGATTATTTGAGTTATCGCCAGCAGCAAGACGGTACTGACTTTGAGACGATTAATAGAGAGTACAACCTGAGATTCATCGATTCGAGCGTTAGCGTATTTTCAGCGGATTTAATTAGAGCCAATGCTACTGAAAGTATCTCTAAGGTTAGACAAAAGCAAGCTAATTATTACATAGGACTTGATACTAGTACCACGGGAAATGATTACTGTGTGGCTACGGTTCTTCAAGAAGTAGGGGGGAATTATTCAGTTGTCGAACTGTACAGAAAACGCCAACAAACTAGTGAATACCATCTCTACCACCTAGGAGAATTAATCAAGAAATATCAGCCGATTATTGTGGGGATTGAGGTGACTGGCGGGGTGGGTCAGGTGTACCTAGAACAGTTAAGCAAACAACACAAGAGCATTAGATTTTCTTCGATTAGAACCACGGGCGATTCTAAGCTGGTACTGATTTCCAATCTCCTGTTGGCTTTAGAGAAGAACTGCTTGAAATATCCGATTGGTAGCCCGATAATTGATGAATTGCTGTCATTTAGGAGACAAGGAAAAAAACTAGAAGCTGCTAGAGGTAAGCACGATGATTGTGTGATGTCCTTGGCTTTTGCGTTGCAGATTACGCCGTTTAATAAGAATAAAGTTTCTCCGGTAGATTTCAGTAAAGTGAAGATGTGGGTCGATTAAAGATGAGTGAAAAATGGTGTGAGGTAGTTCTTTATTTAGGTATTTCTTGTGAATTAGACGGTATGGCATTCTGCGGCAGCGGAATCGTACCAAAATCAGGTCAGGCACTGCTTTCCAAATGGTGGTATAGTGGTCAAGTATCGGTTGATAGTTTAATCGCTGAAGTTAAAATATACCTGAATAATTTTTGCCAAAATATTATTGATAAAATTGGGCATAATTACCCATATTACTTTCATGTCTTCACCATCAGTGAGAGCAACTTGCTGAAAAAAGAACTGTCAGAATTGACAGTTGAAACGACTAAAAAGGTCTGGATAGAATGCCTTGATATAGAGCCGATAGTTTCGGAGAAAGATGGGTTAACACTAATAATTTCAGCGATTAATGATGAGAAATTAATCTGTGATACTGGTGTGGATTTCGAGCCGATTCAAAAGGAATTAGACTGGTTTTTAGGTGAACAAGAGCCAAAACTTTCACCTCTGCTCAAAGCAATCAATTATTCTTTAGGGGAAATGCTGTATAGACACAGAAGTGACCAACTGCCTGAAATTGAAAATCCTCGTAGAGTTATGGATAGGATGGCAGCGATTACTCAAGCCACTTATTATTTGGTTCAGGGGTACAGGGGTTGGTAGTCAGGTTTCCTGGCTTGGGGTGAAGTGGGATGTTGAGGGGTTGGTGCTGGCTCACTAGACATTATCAAGCGCTCTAATATTGTTTTGGTATCTACCTCCGCTGGTGAGGATTGCACAAATCTTGGTGCGATTAGCACTGCCAGTAGTCCAAAAATACCTGCTGCTAAAAAGCTTAGCAGGCTCATGTAGGCAATAACCAAGGTAGTGTTCTCAGTGCTGCCTTGACTCATCTGGGAAAGATGGTGCAGCAGCTGGGTGATATCCGTGGTCGAGCAAGATGGTAATCTTGGGAATATTGACAGGCTTGGATTTGAAGTAGTCGATGTGAAAGTGACAACATTGGATAAACATAAATGCTTGTCTGATCTTCAAGCCTCCCTGCAATTCTTCAAAACTGACAAACATCTGGGAGAGTGACTGGGCAAGTTGGTTGTGCGTTAGCGGAGCTAACCAATGGAATCGGATTTCCTCCAAGAGAAAGGGAAATCAGGTGAGTGAGTCTGGAAAGAGGACTGATATCTGTTATTTGGTTATCGTTGAGGTAGAGGCTCCAGAGGTTTGTCAGTTCTGCCAGAGAGCTGACATCAGATATTTGGTTGTCGTTGAGGTAGAGGTTCCTGAGGTTTGTCAGTTCTGCCAGAGAGCTGACATCAGATATTTGGTTGTCGTTGAGGTAGAGGTTCCAGATGTTTGTCAGTCCCACGAGATTGACATCAGATATTTGGTTGTCGTTGAGGTAGAGTTTCCTGAGGTTTTTCAGTCCCACGAGATTGACATCTGTTATTTGGTTGGAGCTGAGGTAAAGGTCACTGAGATTTGTTAGTCCCGATAGAGGGCTGACATCTGTTATTTGGTTGTTGCTGAGGGAAAGGGCTTGCAGGCTGGTGAGTCTGGAAAGAGGACTGATATCTTTGATTTGGTTATACTTAAGATTAAGTTCATCCAGTTTGGTGAGTCCTGCTAGAGGCTTGACATCAGATATTTGGTTTTCGTTGAGGTAGAGTTGCCAGAGGTTTGTCAGTTCTGCCAGAAAGCTGACATCTGTTATTTGGTTGTTGTTAAGGTAGAGTTTCCTGAGCTTTGTCAGTCCCACGAGATTGACATCTGTTATTTGGTTGGAGCTGAGGTAGAGTTGACTGAGGTCTGTCAGTTCCATTAGATTGACATCTGTTATTTGGTTGGAGCTGAGGTTAAGGATCTGTAGGTTTGTCAGTCCCACGAGATTGACATCTGTTATTTGGTTGGAGCTGAGGTAGAGTTGACTGAGGTTTGTCAGTTCTGCCAGAGGACTGATATCTGTTATTTGGTTGTCGCTGAGGTAGAGTTGACTGAGGTTTGTCAGTTCTGCCAGAAAGCTGACATCTGTTATTTGGTTATAGTCAAGATCAAGTCCACGAAGGTTTGTTAGTTCTGCCAGAGGACTAATATCTGTTATTTGGTTATAGTCAAGATCAAGGTTCATTAGGTTTGTTTGTTCTGCCAGAGGACTGATCTCTGTTATTTGGTTGTCGCTGAGGGAAAGGCTACTTAGGTTGGTGAGTTTTGGTAGAAGACTGATATCTTTGATTTGGTTATAGTCAAGATAAAGGTTCCTTAGGTTAGTGAGTTTTTGTAGAGGACTGATATCTTTGATTTGGTTGAGCCGGAGGTCAAGGGTCCTTAGGTTAGTGAGTTCTGCTAGAGAACTAATATCTGTTATTTGGTTGTCCCTGAGGCCAAGGCTTGTTAGGCTTGTCAGTTGTGCCAGAGGACTAATATCTGTTATTTGGTTACTGCGAAGGAAAAGCCACTCCAGATTTTGTAGTTTTGGCAAAGGACTGATATTGGTAATTAGGTTGTTCCGAATGTTGATCACAGCCAGGTTTTTTAGTTCTGCTAGAGGACTAATATCTGTTATTTGGTTACTTTTGAGAGAAAGCCACTTCAGATTAGTGAGTCTTGCTAAAGGACTGATATCTGTGATTTGGTTGTCTTCGAGGTAAAGATACTTGAGATTGGTGAGTTTTGCTAGAGGACTGATATCTGTGATTTGGTTGCCACGGAGGAAAAGTCTCTCCAAGTTTGTTAGTCCTGATAAGGGACTCAGATCACTGATTTTTGTATTATGGAGTCTCAGCTTAGTGCGACTCTCACCAACGGGTTTTATGTTATGGAGTTTAAGCTGAGTGCGACTTGACAGATTCTCGGCAGCAAGTTCACAATCACTCGTGCCTGCTTCTGCTAGCAGCACTTGTACTGTTAATCCCGCCTCGACTGACAAGCTAGTTTGCTGTTGACACCATTCAATAAAAGGACTTCCTTGACTGGGTTCAGCAGCTTCGGTAACTCCCCAGCTACTAAATACCCACATACTCAGCGTCAGAACAACGGCGCTAGTCGATTTCATTGTTAATTAACCTCTCATTAGTAGTGTTTAGATTGTTGCCTCAGTGTCTCAGAACCCCGACTTCTTATATAAATTAAGATTAATCTCTACTTTCCCTGAATCGAAGACTAAACCATGCGCCTACATCTAGTCAGCCTCAGCTTGGCTACTTTCCTACTTTCGGCAATTCCTGCCTTCTTACCTACCTTGAGTCTCTCACCTTTAGCTGCGCAGATGCTTTCGGAGCAAGACCAAGCTAGGAAAGCTCAAGCGAATCGCCTGTTTAGAGCCAGTGCTAGTCGATATGGTGCTAGTAACTTTGAGGGAGCATTAGCTAGCTTCAAGGAAGCTTTATTGATTTATCAAGCAATCGGCGACAAAGTGAATATGGGGGAAACTCTTTACCGTATCGCGAAAATATACGAAGAAATAGAAGAAGACGATCAGGCATTGGATTACTACCAGCGAGCTTTATCAAGTTGGGAGGAAGTCGGCGATGAATATGACTATAGTGAATCTAGTAAGCAAAGCGCAATCTTCTTTGCGCGAGCTTTCGCAATTTCGAGGGAAGTCGGCGATGAATATGACTATAGTGAATCTAGGCAAAGAGAAATCTTGGTTGCCATAGCATATTTGTACTATAAAGAGGGTCGTCAGCTCCTCGATCAAAATCAATATCGAGAAGCCCTAGATCAATTCCAGCAAGTATTGCCTATTTATAGAAAGCTTGGAAAGCTTGGTCACACCAACAATTACGATGAAGGGCTCACTCTCTATCAAATGGGCTTTGTTTACAGAAGCTTAGGAGAGTATCAATTGGCGCTGAAATTCTATCAGCAATTATTCTCAATGCGCAATGATTATTTTGCGTCGGCTTTGCCGTTACTCTATTTAGAGGTTGGGGAGATTTATGAGTTACTAGGACAGTATGAACTAGCCTTGGATTCTTATCATAAAGCCTTAGAAATTAAGGGCTATCAGCTGGATACAATTAAAGCACTCAACGCTATTGGGGATCTTCACTTTCAGCTCAAACAGTACGAATTAGCCTTAGATTTTTACCAGCAAGCTTTAGCTAACCTCAAAACAGTCCCCAATAACACAAGCAACAATAGCTATAAAAAAGACAAAAAATTGCTAGAAGGATTGACTCTCAAGAATATTGGAGTGGTTTATCTCAATCAGCAAAAATATGAATTAGCTTTGGAATTTTTGCAGCAAGCTTTAATCATTGGCAAATCATTTGATAACAAGCTATTAAAAGAATTAATTCTCCGCAATATGGGAATAGTTTATCTTGAACTAGAGCAGTACGAATTAGCTTGGGATTTATACCAACAAGCTTTGGTCATTACTCAAGAAACTGGTGACAAAGAAGACGAAGGACATACTCTTAATAATATTGGCAAATTACTGGAAAAACAAAACCAACCGGAATTAGCCATTATTTTCTACAAACAAGCCGTCAACGCCAGAGAAACGATTCGCAGTAATATCAAGGGACTTCCCCAAGAATTCCAAGAATCCTACACCGAAACCATTGCTGACGATTATCGTCATTTAGCCGACTTATTATTACAACAAAACCGCATCATTGAAGCCCAACGAGTCCTCGATTTACTCAAAGTCCAAGAACTTGAAGATTATTTACGGAATGTCAGAGGTAATGCAGAAACGGCTGAAGGTTTACCCAATCTACCTCCAGAACAGCAGATTAAAGACGGCTACCAAGGCATCCTCGATCAAGCCATTGCCCTTGGTAAAGAACTCACCCAACTACAACAGAAAGTCAACCCTACTTCTCAAGAAGAACTACGCCTTGCTGAACTCGTCAACGCTCAAGAACAAATTATCGCAGATTTCAATAACTTTATCGAAAGTGAGGAAGTATTAGCACTAGTTGACCAACTCACGTCCCAAACCCGCAAACCGGATTTAGTCGATGACTTAGAAGACTTCCTCAGTATCCAAGATAACCTCAAGAATCTACAACAAAATGCCGTTCTTCTTTATCCTCTAATTTTAGATAACCGCCTCGAACTTATCCTCACCACTCCCGACTCTCCCCCAATTCGTCGCACTGTTGAAGTTAGTAAAAAAGAACTCTCTCAAACCATACTCAGCTTCCGTGAAGCCCTACAAAATCCGACCTTGGATGCCCAAACCCCTGCACAACAACTCTATAATTGGTTGATTCAACCCTTAGAAAATGACCTCAAAGAAGCTGAAGCCAAAACCCTTATTTATGCCCCCGACGGACAACTGCGCTATATTCCTCTGGCAGCTTTGCACGATGGTGAACAATGGTTAGTCCAACAGTACCGTATCAATAATATTACCGCTGCCTCTCTCACTGACCTTAATACTCAACCCCAATCTCAACTTAAAGTTCTGGCTGGAGCCTTTACCACCGGACGTCATAGCTTCACAATCGGAAAAGAAAGCTTTGACTTTGGTGGTTTACCCTATGCGGGAGTGGAAGTGGAAACCTTAGCTGAAACCATTCCCGATACAACCCAACTCCTTGATAGTGCCTTCAATCCTCAAGACACTAAACCGAAAATGGGTAACCATAATGTCTTACATTTTGCCACCCACGGAGCGATCGTAGTGGGGACACCAGAAGAATCATTTATTCTCTTTGGCGATGGTACTCCTGTTAGCATTACCGATGTCCGCAACTGGAACCTCAATAATGTGGATTTAGTGGTACTTTCTGCCTGTGAAACTGGACTTGGTGGCAATCTGGGTACAGGAGCAGAGATTCTAGGGTTAGGTTACCAGATGCAAAGGGCAGGAGCAAAAGCTGCGATCGCTTCATTATGGACAGTGGATGATGGGGGTACTCAAACCTTGATGAATGCCTTTTACGCTGCATGGCAAGGTGAGAAAACAAAAGCGGAAGCTCTACGACAAGCGCAAGTTTCTCTAATTACGGGTGATTATGAAGCTTTGGGAGAACAGCGAGGCAGTCTGATTGTCGAGTTTATTGGCAATACTGTACCGCCTCAGGTGAGGGATAACCTCAATCATCCTTATTATTGGGCACCGTTTATTTTAATTGGCAATGGGTTGTAGATTCAAGGCTAGCCTGCATTATTCGCCAATTGCTCAAATCGCGTTAATACTTATAAAAGGTTAATCAACAATGAAACCAACTAACACCGTTGCTCTGACGCTCAGCATTTGGATGTTCAGTAGCTGGGGATGGGGAGTCACTCAAGCTGCTGAACCTAGTCTAGGGAGTCCTTTTGAAGAATGGTGTCAACAGCAAGCGAGTTTGTCAGCAGAAGCGAGAAAAACAGTGGATGCACTGCTTGAAGTAGCAGGCACAAGTGATTGTGAACTAGCTGCCGAGAATCTGTCAAGTCGCACTAAAATTGACCTCTACGATAACCAAATAACAGATGTCACCCCTTTATCGGGACTGACAAACCTACGGTGGCTTTACCTCTACGATAACCAAATAACAGATGTCACCCCTTTATCGGGACTGACAAACCTACAGTGGCTTTACCTCGAAAACAACCAAATAACAGATGTCAATCTAGCAGAACTGCCAAACCTACAGTGGCTTGACCTCAGGAGCAACCAAATCACAGATGTCAATCTAACAGAACTAACAAATCTAAAGGAGCTTTACCTCAGCAGCAACCAAATAACAGATGTCACCCCTCTATCGGGACTAACAAATCTCAGTGACCTCAGACTCAGCGACAACCAAATAACAGATGTCACCCCTCTATCGGGACTGACAAACCTACAGTTCCTTAAGCTCGAAAACAACCAAATAACAGATGTCACCCCTCTATCGGGACTGACAAACCTAGGGTCGCTTAACCTCAGCAGCAACCAAATAACAGATGTCACCCCTCTATCGGGACTGACAAACCTACAGTTGCTTATCCTTGATCATAACCAAATAACAGATGTCACCCCTCTATCGGGACTGACAAACCTACGGTGGCTTCACTTCAGCAGCAACCAAATAACAGATGTCACCCCTCTATCGGGACTGACAAACCTACAGTTGCTTTACCTCAGCAGCAACCAAATCACAGATGTCAATCTAGCAAAACTGACATATCTGGAGACGCTTGGCCTCAGCAACAACCAAATATCTGATGTAAGTTCTCTAGCCAAACTTAAAAACCTCAAACGCCTCGACCTCAGCAACAATCAAATCGCCGATTTTAGCCCTCTGGCAGGACTAGCAATCTTGATTAACCTTAACCTTGAAGGCAATCCTTTCACACAACCAATTTGCCCAGTCACTCCCCCACATGTCTGCCAGTTTGAGAGCTTAGAGGGAGAGTAATATGTTCACGCTAAGGAGTCGCGCAAAAATAACTTACCTATCCCTCTTCTGTCACTCTCCGATTTTTCCTATTATTTTAATTTCCTGTAAAAGAGCTATACTAAGGGATACATGGATAGTGTCGTGAGAAAAATGCCCACTGGCATTGAAGTGATTAAAGCGATCGCCCCATCCCAGCCCCCAGTGCTTAATCGCATGACCAAAGCTGCTGTCGCTAGGTTCGCTAAAATTCGCTGAAAGACCTAGCTATTCCCAATTAGGCAATTATCTGGATGGTTGGCTGGAAGGAGCGAAAATTATCTCGGATTTGATTTCATTCCCATGCCTTTAGGCTGGGAAATTGCCCAAAGACTTGAAGGACTGGTTACATTAGATGATGTAGCAGCTCTCAAGTAATCAACCGACCTAGACAGGTCGAAAAACTGTCCTGCTTCAAGGCTTTCCAGGCTCTCCTCTTCCCCCTGGCTTTCCCTTAGAACCTATTTCAACCGACAACGCGGTCGTCCCACTAGTTGATGAAGTTCCAGAATTTCTGATACGAATACGCCTCAAAAAACCTTCCACTCCGCCATAAACAAAACCATCTGGGTCAGCAACCATTTCACTTCCACCGACTACGAAAGAAGTCTCCTCATCGGACAAGAGACGCAAGGATTCATATTGTGGAGTTTTCATAGCTATAATCCCGAAACATATCAGAATTATAATTGAATCCTCACCCCATCTCCCCACCTCCCACCATCTCCCCAACTTCCCCATCCCCCTCCATCCCAACCACCAAAGAAAAATGCCACAAATTTCCGTGACCCCTCTAGAATCGAGCCGTAGGATTGCAGTTGCCATCAAAAAAACCTTTCCTGTCCAGAAGCCTCAGCTAGCCCCATCAAATCTATTGCAGGTAGTTTCCATCGGTTAGCCCTTAGCGACGGTTCTAGGGGCATTCGACTGGGAGCTGGTGACCCACCCTACCCTGAACCCCAGCACCCCATAATCTACAAGCCAGAAGGTACGTTGAGAAAACCTGGTTGGGGACAGAAGCTATCTTCTATATAACAATATAGGGGTTCCTGTCCCCAGCGCTAGCCCATGCCTGGTATAGGGTTGAGGCTGCAAAATGGTCAGAATGAGGATTTGAGTATTTTTGGTACAAAGTACTAGCCATGTAATTTAATGCCTGAGGAGCTGGGGAGTGTGATAGGTCACAAAATTGGGTCACCAGTTGAGGGATGGTGGGGTGAGTGGCGGTGGGTCACCAGTGCCGTGGTAGGGGGCTAAGGTAATGTGATAACAAAGGAGCCGTGTTACGTCGGGGGATGGTGGGTCACCAAGAGATTGCACGGTTATGAGTAGTCAAGAGGGTGAAGGTAGGGATATGTTCTGCCTAGACAAGAGGGTTAGGATATCAACAAATACATTGAGTTTATCCTTGTACAAGAGGGTCATGCAAGGTAAACCGCTTGTGGAATATAAGTTATCAAGAGGGTTAGTGTATAGATACAGCTTTCAATCATGCCTGTATAAGAGGGTATGACAAGAGACTGTCAGTGTCACTATCTATGCACAAGAGGATATGGACTGAGGGTGCGCCAGCCACTATCCATATACAAGAGGGTATAAGGCAAGACTGTCAGTATCACCATCTATATACAAGAGGGTACGAGCAAAGACCTACGGTATCGCTATCCTTATACAAGACGGTACTGGTATACCTTACTCTCATTCCTTGTTCTCTAGAGAACAAGGAATGAGAGTAAGGTATACCAGTACCGTCTTGTATAAGGATAGCGA
>JAAHGL010000081.1 GCA_010692635.1 Symploca sp. SIO2C1
TGTCCAAAATGCTACATCAAATCCACCAAAACTCTGGTTGATTACTAGAGGCACTCAACCTGTATTATCAACAACAGAGAAACTAACAGTGGCGACATCACCCTTGTGGGGATTAGGTCGAACGATCGCTTTTGAACATCCGCAACTTTGGGGAGGTTTGGTAGACTTAGACCCAGAGGGTGGAGAAGATGAGACAGAAATACTACTGCAACAGATAGTAGATATTAACAAAGAAGACCATCTAGCAGTTCGCGATCGCAAAATTTACGTTGCTCGTTTAGTTAAACACTCTCCCCCAGAATCTCAACCCCAATCATTGCATGCTGATGCTACATACCTAATTACAGGAGGTTTAGGAGCACTGGGGTTAAAGACAGCAGAGTGGATGGCAGAAAAAGGAGCCAGACATTTAGTTTTAATCAGTCGTAGCCAACCCTCTGAGCAAGCGCAACAAACGATTCAACGTTTAGAACAATTAGAAGTTCAAGTAAAAGTTTTGTCGGCAGACATCTCAATTGAATCTGATGTAATCAACATCCTAGAGCAGATTCAAACATCCCTACCCCCACTGCGAGGCATAATTCATGCAGCAGGAGTTTTGGATGATGGTGTATTGCAACAAATGAATTGGGAGCGCTTTACAAAAGTGATGGCTCCTAAAGTGAGCGGGACTTGGAATTTACATCAATTAACCAACAATTTATCCCTAGACTTCTTTGTTTGCTTTTCATCTATGTCTTCCTTAATGGGTTCCCCCGGTCAAGGAAATTATGCTACTGCCAACGCTTTTATGGATGCTTTAGCTCATTATCGTAATAAGATGGGATTACCAGGATTAAGTATTAACTGGGGAGCTTGGTCTGAAAGTGGTATGGCAACTCGCGTTGCCAGTGAGCATCAAAATCGGCTGAAAACAGCGGGGATAAGTTCAATTTCTCCAGAACAAGGAATACAAGTATTAGAGCAACTTGTACATAATCAGTCTACAGCACAGGTGGGAGTGTTACCGGCAGATTGGTCGGTGTTAGCAAAACAAATTAGTTCAGCGAAGCCAAGTTCTTTACTATTGGAACTCTTGCAGCAGGAAGCATTACACCAGCAACCAGCACTCAAACAGCAGACTGAGCAAAAGATTTTAGATGAATTGAAAGCAGCACCAACGACAGAACACCACAATATTTTGCAAAATTATCTGAAATCTCTAGTTGCTAAAAGTCTGGGGATTAGTGCAGGAAAAATTCCTACTGATGTCAATCTTATTGAACTGGGTCTAGATTCTTTAATGAGTATGGAAGTAGTCAATCAACTGAGTCGTGACCTGAATTTTATCATCTATCCCAGAGAGTTTTACGAACGACCAAAAATCAACTCTTTAACTCAATACTTGTTGGCTGAGTTGAATAACGATGATGTTGTCAGCCAAGCTTCTTCAAAAAGCTTACAAATTTTCGATAGCCAAAGTTTACAGAGTATAAACACTCCAGACAAGTTTTCTAAATCTTCCCGTCTTCCTGGTATTATCTTTATCCTTTCGAGTCCCCGTTCAGGTTCAACTTTACTCAGAGTAATGCTGGCGGGTCATTCCTCCCTATTTTCCCCACCGGAGTTGCATCTGTTACCCTTTGACACTATGAAGGAGCGACAGGAGCAACTGAAGCTTTCTTATTTGGGTGAAGGATTACAGAAAGCTTTCATGGAAATTAAAGATCTGAATGCAACAGCTAGTCAGACTCTAATTGAAGACCTGGAGTCACAAAACTTATCGATTCAGCAGGTCTATGGCATGCTCCAGGCAAGCATAGCACCTCGTCTGCTCGTAGATAAATCTCCTTCTTATGCAATAAATCGCACTATCCTAGAACGAGGTGAAGCACTTTTTGCCAATTCCAAATACATTTATCTAGTTCGTCATCCCTACTCAGTCATAGAATCTTTTGTACGGATGCGAATGCAAAAACTTGCTGGCTTGGGGGATAAAAATCCTTACCAGGTAGCAGAGCAAGTGTGGAGGAAAAGTAACCAAAACATTCTAGATTTTTTGAGTGGATTGGAGCCAGAGCGTCACCATCAGGTTCACTATGAGGATTTAGTGACAGAACCCCAACTAGTTCTATCCCAACTATGCGAGTTTCTCAATATTGACTTCGAGCCAGAACTTTTACAACCTTACCAAGGCGATCGCATGACAGAAGGTGTTCATCAAACATCATTGTCAATCAGCGACCCCAATTTCCTCAAACACAATACCATTGACAAGAACTTGGCAGACAAATGGAAAACGATTCAATTACCCCATAAGTTAGCGGGAGAAACTCAACGGATAGCTAGCCAACTTAATTATCAGTTACCTAACTCCCAGCAACAGCAAAAGACTCCAATTGCTCCAACTCCTATAATAGAGCCGCCACCTATGGAGGAAAAATTCCTGGAATTCAGAGGCAATCAGACTTGTCTGTGTAGTTGGGGTTCCCCAGAACATCCTATAGTTCTCTGTATTCATGGTCTTTTAGAACAAGGATTAGCTTGGCAAGAAGTCGCACTTCCTCTAGCAGCACAAGGTTATTGGGTAGTGGCTCCCGATTTATTTGGTCATGGACGTTCTGATCATTTAGAAATGGTAACTTCTTATAATTCACTAACATTTTTAGCTCAAATAGACCGGGTGATACAGGAATTACCAGACCAACCTTTGCTACTAGTAGGTCATTCTATGGGTGCCATGTTAGCAGCTGCGATCGCTAGCGTGCGACCTGAGAAAATTAAAGAGTTGATTTTGGTAGAACTTCCCCTACCTGCTGAAGAAAGCAAGAAGGAACCGGTAGTTAATCAGCTAACAACTTGTTTGGACTACCTAAGTTCTCCTCCTCGACATCCCATTTTTCCAGATGTAGCAACTGCTGCGAGAAGGTTGCGTCAAGCTACACCTAGTATGTCAAAATCATTTTCCTATACCTTAGCTCAAAGAACTACAGAACTATATCAGGATGGAGTTAATTGGAGTTGGGATGCAATTCTTCGTACTCGTTCTGTGTTAAGTTTCAACAATTTTCATGGTGGTAGAGCTCAGTATTTGGAGATGCTCAAATCTCTTCAAGTTCCCACGACGTTAGTCTATGGAGATAATAGTAAACTGAACCGACTAGAAGATTTACAACAACAGCAAATAGCCATGACTCAAGCAAAACGAGTTACTCTCTCAGGAGGACACAATCTTCATATTGAAGCTGCTGCTGCTTTGGTATCAATGATCTTGACATCACGATAAAATACTTCTATCCTATGGGAGGATTTCAGCAAAATATTAAACTATGAAAAATAGGGAAAATTTTTTATCCCTCCAACTCTGCTGGCAAATTCCACTAGCATTTTTATCTTGGATATTTTTTAAAGTTGTAAGACTCTCGATACGCACTCTGGTTAGTATCTATAATAGTTCCAACAAGAAAAAAGTCTATAAATGGCTAATATTCTCTGAAGAATTGTTAAAAAAGCCTCTGATATTACCATCGCTTCTAACTACTGGTCCTCGATGGAATCCTCATGCCATTGCTGCTGGTGCAGGACCTTTTTTTGTCAAAGAGTCATTAGCAATAGAAATTAGTGCCTGTATTGCTTCAGCTCAGTCATGGAGCATCGGTATCTATAAATTTCCGGAAGCCAAAGCTGTCAAATATCTAGCATCTAATAATAATGCAAATTACCAAGAAAAATGGCATGAACTAAAACTTGAAACGGGAAACTACACCCTAGGGTTAAGATATTATAATTGGTACGATGAAGTAAATTTACCTGCGACTAATGTCGATGGGAATCAAATTATTAATACGGAATCAGTTGATGGTGGTAATGTTAATAATTATTTTCATAATTTAATAGCACGAGATAATCTTTTTTACCGGAGTTTAAATTACTATATATTCCCTCTCCTAGTTTGCCAACAATGGTTGCCTCAAGAGTGGGTCAGAAAAGAATATTTACCTGTAGGAGATCCCAATAACGAGTTTATCTATGGATTTATTTATAAATCTTACTCTTTACATCTAAAATTGAATCCATTACTACTTGCTAATTACGATGTTTATTTAACAATATATAATTGTTCTAGTCTGCCAATTACTTTTTGTCAAATCAATACGGAAAAATACACAACTCCTGCGATAGAAACAGATAGTTTTTATTTAATGCGACTGCGTCCTAAGTCAGATTTAAGCAACAATTTATTCCAACCCGATTGGATTAATACAGAGATTTCTATAAAGCAAATTTAAAGTCTACACAATTTACATAGTTGTCATTAAGGAGCTTAATTTTTATGTCTCAACTTACAGCAAACCTAACAGGCGTACCCCGCACCTTAATGTTGCCACTTAGGGGAAGAGCTGATGAACAGTCTTATTCTCGTCCCCTCTTCCAAGACCCATTAGCTGTTGAGTGGTTAAAAGTCCTAGGTTGGGATGAAGAACTAGAGGCATTGTATAGTAAGCTTGGCAAAGCTGCTAGTATTACTGTCGCTACCCGAACTTACCACCATGACCAAATAACATCTCGTCATCTTGCAAGCCATTCTCGCCCCGTGGTTGTGGAATTGGGAGCTGGATTATCTAGTCGTTTTCATCGCGTAGGACAAAACGCTTATCGTTGGTTTGAATTAGATTTGCCCGTAGTAACTGAATTACGCCGTCAGTTAGATACCCCAACAGAGCAGCACCAGTTTATTAGTGCTTCAGTCATGGATTTTAGCTGGATGGATGCTATTGCCAATGATGTAGAGCCAGAAAACATTTTATTTATTGCAGAAGGCTTACTAATGTACCTTGAACCCAATGAGGTAAAGCAGCTCATCAATGCCATGCGCTCTCGTTTCCCAGGCGCCACTTTAGATGTGGAAGTTTTAGGGAATTATATGAGGAAGCCTGGTAAAGGATTTAGCAAAATCGGGGCCCCCTTTAAGTGGTTTGTTAACAATGAAGGAGACTTAACCGCGATGGGATTGAAAGTGATAAATTCTGGATCTATCTCTGAGCTATATCTCGAACGTTGGCCTTGGCAATGGCGATTACCTTGGGCATTGCTTGGACAATTCCCCTATTTCCGTAATTCTTATCTGATTGTGGAGACTAAGCTTTAACTCTCGAGAAACACGCTCAAAGGTAATGGCTAATGGCTAATGGCTAATAGCTCAAAGGTAATGGCTAATGGCTAATCTCTGAATAAACACCGAGTCTCCGAGTCAGGCAACAGGGAAGAGGAAAGAAACCTGCTTCCCACCGCTTAATCATTTTGGAAAACTTCACCAGCAAACATTTCACTAAAGATGCGCAGATAAGGTAAAAAAGTAGCCATTGGTTCAGCTGGCAAATACTCATGTATTTGCCAACCCATAGCTTGCAGCATATCTTGCACCAATTTCCACTTCACATGCAGACAGGGATATAACATTACGCACAGAGGAAAGAGCTCTTGCTGTACCGATTGGATGTGGTTCTCTAAAACGCATAAGCACAGATAAACCTGAAACATCTCAACATCCCGAATACTGGCAGTTTTGACCTGAATTTCATGAAGGGAACCACTATAGGTCTTATAGTCGGGATGTAAATGGCAGATCTTTTGACAAACAGAGACGGCAATTTTGCTACTGACAGGTAGCAGATGACGCACAGCTGCTAGAGCTGGAGAATCATAGGGATGGTTAGCTGCTGCTTCGTAGGCAGCTTGTAAGGGCATATACATGTGGTCATCCATTACTTTTAGGTAAGGTTTCCACAAAACCTGCTCTGGAGGTGAAAGCCACTTCAATAACTTTTGACCAGTGTAGTGGAACTGCATACTAACGAAGCCAATGGCGCGGCGGTCAATGCTAGTATATTTCTGTCGTACCTGACCAAAATCTTTGCCTACAATCACTGATAGGCGTCGTGGAGTGGAACGCTCGGCATAAGCTGCTAGTACTTTTTGAAATAAATGGCGAGTATCCGCCGCAATCTCTAAGGGATTAACTAAATCTGGGTTGATATCATGGCGTCGAATTTCCTCAGAGAGCAAGGTTTCTGTCATCGACCAAGCTTGGGCACTGGCTAAAGTTAAGTTATCTATTAACTTCTTAGCTGTATACTTGCGCCCTTCTGTAGTAGTAACTTCTTTGAAGTTGCGATTATTAGCTAACTGAGATGGCTTCTCAACACTGGTAACGGAAGTATAATATTTCTTTGCCCACAGGGCTGCCAGAGAAGGAACCGACGACTGGGCGGGCTGAGATGTAGATGGGGGAGAGGAAGTCTGAGCCAGCCTAGACTTGAGGGCTGAAACTTCAGGATACGGAGTTGCTGCTAATCCAGGAGTCATGAATTCGACTCTGCTTTAATAAGGAACCATCCCAGTATTCTCACTCCATATTTTTGTTCCTCGTAATTTAAATCATATATTATTTACAATTATTAAAATAACTAAATATATCAATATAATTTTCCCGGCAATTTCTTTTGCCAGAGGTTTTGAGGAACTTTCTACCTTGCCACTCACTGCCCAACTGGCAACAATCACCGATATGATAAGAAAAGTTAACTTAGATACCAAAAATAACCATAGACCATACCCATAGAACCTATGGATTTTGCCAATCTTGCTGCCCAGCTGAATGCTGGGATAATTTTGCCAGAGGGAATCGTAATTATTACCCTCTTACTAGTTTTAGTAATTGATCTAGTTGCTGGTAGGAATTCTGCTAAAGGAATTCCCTATGTGGCAATTGGGGGTCTGTTACTAAGTGTGCTTGCTCTCTACAAAGAATGGGATGTTGCAAACCCCATCTCTTTTCTGGGAAGCTTCAATGGTGACACCCTCAGTGTGGCATTTCGTGCCATCGTTGCCTTATCGGCTACTGTAACAATTTTGATGTCGATCCGTTATGTGCAGCAGGCTGGCACCTCTTTAGCTGAATTTATCGGACTTTTACTCACTGCTACCTTAGGAGGAATGTTCCTATCAGGGGCGAATGAGCTGGTGACGATTTTTATCTCACTGGAAACCCTGAGTATTGCTTCCTACATGATGACGGGTTACATGAAGCGTGACCCCCGTTCTAATGAAGCAGCATTGAAATACTTGCTGATTGGGGCAGCAAGTTCGGCAGTCTTTTTGTATGGCATCTCTTTGTTGTACGGTTTATCTGGAGGAGAAACTCAATTAGAAGCGATCGCCACTGGGATGGCAGCTTTAGAATCGGGTCCATCCTTGGGGATATTGATTGCTTTAGTATTTGCGATCGCAGGTATTGCCTTTAAAATCTCCGCAGTTCCTTTCCACCAATGGACTCCCGACGTTTACGAAGGTTCTCCTACTCCGGTAGTTGCCTTCCTGTCCGTCGGTTCCAAAGCCGCTGGCTTTGCCCTAGCAATTCGTCTGTTGCTCACTGCCTTCCCCGTGGTAACTGAGCAGTGGCACTTTGTCTTCACTGCCCTAGCAATTTTAAGCATGGTTTTGGGTAATGTGGTTGCCCTCACCCAAACCAGTATGAAACGGATGCTAGCCTATTCTTCCATTGCCCAGGCTGGTTTCGTGATGATTGGTTTCATTGCTGGTACTGAAGCTGGTTACGCCAGCATGCTGTTTTACCTGTTGGTTTATTTGTTCATGAACCTGGGAGGATTTACTTGTGTAATTCTCTTCAGCTTGCGTACTGGCACTGACCAGATTAGCGAGTATGCTGGTCTTTATCAAAAAGATCCACTCTTGACTCTAGGCTTAAGTATTTGTTTACTCTCCCTGGGTGGGATTCCCCCATTAGCTGGATTTTTCGGTAAACTCTACTTGTTTTGGTCAGGTTGGCAAGCAGGATTATATGGTCTAGTTTTGCTGGGCTTGATTGCCAGTGTAGTCTCAATTTACTACTACATTCGCGTAGTCAAGATGATGGTAGTCAAAGAACCGCAAGAAATGTCCGACTCGGTGAAAAATTACCCGCAAATCCGCTGGACTCTGCCCGGTATGCGTCCCTTGCAAGTGGGTTTAGTGCTATCGGTGATTGCTACATCTTTGGCTGGGATTCTCTCGAATCCTCTATTTACCCTAGCTAATGATTCTGTAACCAACACACAGATGCTTCAATCTGCTGTAGTAAAGACACAGCCAGTGGCGTCTTTACCCACACAGAGCAATCTGTCCTTGTCTCAAAGGGATTAATTTTCTGCCAAAATCTAGCAAGAAAATAGACTAAATAATCTCTCTTTTGCCTCTCTCTAAAGTAGTAAAAGGGGGATTATTTTTTTGATTAAAAGTCTGATTTAATTTTTGCCAAATTTTGATGGTTTTGTCAGAACTACCACTAACAAGAGTTCGTCCATCTGGGCTAATGGTAACAGCATAAACCGCACCTAAATGCCTTTTGAGAGTACACAACACCTGTCCAGTACTCAGATTCCACAGTTTAATAGTCTTGTCCCCACTACCAGTGACTAAAGTCTGACTATCTGGACTGAAAGCAATAGACTGAATATCACCTGAATGTCCTATTAAGGGGCAAAGAAGCTTACCGGTGTTTAGATTCCATTGTTTAATGATGCCATCAGCACTCCCACTAGCTAAGGTTTTTCCGTCAGGGCTAATGGCGACAGTATTAACAAAGGATGAATCCCCCGAGATGGTTTGGATTTCCTGTCCACTGGGTAGATCCCATAGCTTGATAGTGTTGTCATTACTGCCACTGACTAAAAGGTTGCCATCGTTGTTGATAGCGACAGCAACCACAAAGTCTGAATGCCCAGTGAGGATAGAAATTATCTGCCCAGTACCCAGATGCCATAGTCTGATAGTTTCATCATTACTAGCACTAGCTAAAAGGTTGCCATCTGGGCTGATGGCTACACAATTAACAAAGTCTGAATGCCCAATGAGGGTAGACATCATCTGTCCGGTACCCAGATTCCATAGCCTAACGGTGTTGTCGTAGCTACCACTAGCTAAAGTTTTCCCATCTTTGCTGATCGTAACAGCAACTACAAAGTCTGAATGTCCAGTGAGGGTAGAAATTGATTTGCCAGTACTGAGATTCCACAGCTGAATAGTGTTGTCAGCACTACCACTAGCTAAAGTTTTCCCATCCTCGCTGATAGCAACGGCATGAACCCAGTTGGAATGTCCTGTAAGAGTTTCAACGCAGCACCAAGTTGAATGGTGTGACATTGATTGAGGTAGCTGTGGAACCATAACGACAGAAAATGCTCAGCTTTGCTGCTAACGCCCATAATCCTAGCATTTCGTAAATTATTGCTGAGGCAAACGCTGGCAGCTGAGCCAATCTCCCCAATTAACTCATCCCCACCCTAAGAGGGATGGGGATGTAAGTGTTATTAGTTATTTGTTATTAGTTGTTCGCGAAGAAATATTCCCTCTTTGTGCCCTCTGACTTGTAAGTAGGGAGTAGGGAGCAGGGAAGAATCTACTTTCATCACCTGGTGGTGAAAAAAAATTTTCATTTCGACTCCCTTCTGCCTTGGAGCCTCCTGCCTTCTTCCACTAAAAATAGTCAGATTCAGGTTCTGGCATCACCATCAGCTCAAAGTTAGATGGATCCCGTATGTAGCGGATTGCTTCTTCTTCTAAGCGATGGATCAAGTAAGATTCAAGGGAGCTATTATATCTGATAGCGGCAAGATAGCCATCTATATAAAGACGCAGGTAATCAAATCGATAGCCTCGGTTCCACAAATCAACTAAGGCGTCGGTAAGCTTTTGATAGTAGCCTATAGTTCGAGTATCTTGAAGCATAGTCACAAACAGTTTGGAATTGTTAGTTTTTCAGGAACAAAGACCCTAGCAGTAATCAAAGACTCCCAATGGGGGCTCCTATTAAACTTCGTGATTTGGCAGTTAATGCCTTTGCCAGGAAATATCTTTCTATAGTTTGAGTTAGATGCATCTGGTTATCCTGGTTCCCACTGCAAAGGAGATTTTTTGTCCATAGATGGTTATCACATTGACTCCTTCAATAGATGCTTTGATTCATTAACTATAGTTAAGTTTACCTCAATCACTTAGCTAGTAACGGTTTGGACTGTAATGTGATCTAGAGAACAAATCACAGAAAGTAGGATATGTCCACTTCTCAATTACCTGAGTAACAATTGTTACAAACTGTTGACATTGATTTTGTTAAGCTAACATTCACCAGCTAAAGGGGAAGTTAAGCTGCTGTGGAATCGATTTGTGTTCAAATTATCCAAGGAAACCCTCACTTGCGATCGCTACTGGGCTGGCATTTGCAGCAAGCAGGTTATGAAGTCTACCAATCAGATAGCCTTTATCAAGCAAAACAGGCATTCTATAATCATCAACCAGCCCTGGTTGTTCTAGACTCAGATTTACCGGATGGTGATGGTGTTGAATTTTGCCAATGGCTCCAGCAACAAAGACAGTCACTGATTTTAATGCTATCAGCCCGCAATACTGAAAGTGATGTTGTTAGGGGGCTCAAAGCTGGGGCTGACGATTATTTAGTCAAGCCCTTTGGTATGCAAGAGTTTATGGCTCGGGTAGGGGCACTAATTCGGCGTGTTCGTTTAAATACTGCTCCGCTGTCTTTAAACTATGGTGAGCTCAAAATTGATTTAGTACACCGTCGTGTTTGTCTCAAAGGAGATTTTGTTGAACTGACACCTCAGGAATTTAGTTTGCTCTACGTGCTAGCACAATCTGAAGGGGTGGCATTGACTCGTTCAGAATTACTGCGTCGCGCTTGGCCCGATGCCATTGACAATCCCCGTACGATTGATACCCATGTGCTATCTCTACGCAAAAAAATCGAGATAGATCCCAGGCAGCCCAACTTAATTCAAACTATCCGCAATGTTGGATATCGGTTTAATCCACAAATTATCCAAGGAAATCAGATAAGAACTGAAGAACTAGTAACTAACAAGACTAATTCTACTGGTACTACTACGCAAGTAGCAGCAAGGAAATTTGTTTGAATTTTAGGTGTTTTTTACAAAAGTACAAACTAAAAAAATACGAGCGAACTGAATGTCAAATCAGTTCGCTTGTGGCAAGTGGTGAATACTGTTGTTTTGAATTCAGCTCTTGTCCTGTTGAGATAATCAACCTGCGGTTAAAGGCAGTTAACTGTCAAGGGTATTTCTGCCTAGGACTTGGCTTTTGAGGGATTGAATCTCAGTCATTAGTTCTTGGCGTGTTTCTACTTTGAGTAAGTAGCGGTAAACAAACCAAGCGGTGTAGCCAATTCCTACCAATTCCAAAAAGGGTGCCAATAGTGGAATGTCATTGATAGCATCTAAGATTGCTAGGGTTACCTTAACAGCAACAATGAGCAACAGAATCAGTCCCAGGGTGCTTAGGGGCTGCTTATATCTGATAAAGAAATCACCCACCAGATCAGGTAGTTTTGACAAAACGTCAGAAACGGGTTGCACCCATTCCTGCCACTGTACGTTTTCTGATTGCTCAGAAGGAATTGGTGACACTATTTCTCCAGGCGTTTCAACCTTGACATCTATTTTATTCTTTTGGGCTTCAGCAGCTGCGGCTTCTAGAGGACTGCTCTCAGCTTTAGATTTTGGCAATTCGGATCCTTCCATATTTTCTCTACCGTTTCCTTAAGTAGGACATTTTATCGTTAAGCGAGGCAGCTGTATACTATTACAGTCTGACTAACTTTTGCCCATATTACCAAAAGTTTTATAATCACTCGGTAAACTACACCAAAGTATCTGTTAATAGTTTGATATATCTCCATATTCCTCTCAGAAATCCATTTGTTGGAAATCGTGAGAAGGTTGTTTCTAATTGTTAAAAGTACTACAACTGATGAGATAAAAAATAAGATTCGTTACATTAAAAAATAATAAAGATAACTATTCAGGAAGCAGCCCAAATGGCTCAGTCCGATCATCGCGTAATTGCTAGTCTTCTGCTCTGTGTTGGCTTGGCGGTAACCTTGCTGGTATCCCTAACTCAGGGAGCAGTCCCCTTGAGCCTTGCAGAGCTTCAGCAAGCATTGTGGCATCAAGGAAGTAGTATTAATCAAACGATTGTCTGGGATCTGCGCTTGCCTCGGCTCATTGCAGCATTAATGGTGGGTTCAGCATTGGGACTTTCCGGTGCATTGCTTCAAGGGATGCTACGAAATGGGTTAGCAGATCCCTTTATTCTAGGTATTTCGGCGGGAGCAGGATTAGTAGCAGTAGCCTTTTTTACCTTAGGTTTGTTACAAAGTTGGATACCTTTGGCTGCATGGTTGGGGGCGATTGCGACAACTGGGATCGTATATCTGTTGGCTCGTAGTCAATCGGGGATATCGGTAGAAAGATTGGTGCTGGGGGGAGTGGCGATTAGTTCCCTGTTTGGAGCAGTACAGTCGATGCTGTTATTGCTCTCAGATGATGGACGAATTCAGGCTGCCCTCAATTGGTTGGTTGGTAGTCTCAATGGAAGGGGGTGGGGTGAATTAGCGATTACCGGTCCCTATTTGGCGATCGCACTGGTGGTGGGTTGTACCCTAGCACGAGTGATGAATTTGTTGCAATTGGGGGACGAACTGGCAGTAAGTTTGGGGGTATCATTGTGGCGATCGCGAATGTTGATTGGAGCGATTGCAGCATTGTTAGCTGCTAGTGCAGTAAGTATTGCCGGCTTGGTGGGTTTTGTGGGATTAATTGTGCCTCATGGAGTGCGGTTGTTAGTAGGCACAGACTACCGTTGGGTTTTGCCAATCTCAATTTTGGCAGGAGCCTGGATTGTGCTGCTGGCAGATTGGCTATCCCGTCTGGGGGCAATCGAACTACCTGTAGGCATCGTGACGGCGTTGTTAGGCTCCCCTGTTTTCGTCTGGTTGCTCTATCGTCGAAGCGATGAGGGATGAATTTAGAATTTAGAATTTAGAATTTAGAATTTAGAATGGGGAATTTTGATATAGCACTGGAAAGTCAGACTTTGACTGGAGGCTACCGGGGGAAATTTAGAATTTAGAATTTAGAATTTAGAATTTAGAATTTAGAATGGGGAATTTTGATATAGCACTGGAAAGTCAGACTTTGACTGGAGGCTACCGGGGGAAATTTAGAATTTAGAATTTAGAATTTAGAATTTAGAATTTAGAATGGGGAATTTTGATATAGCACTGGAAAGTCAGACTTTGACTGGAGGCTACCGGGGGAAATTTAGAATTTAGAATTTAGAATTTAGAATTTAGAATGGGGAATTTTGATATAGCACTAGAAAGTCAGGCTTTGACTGGAGGCTACGGGGAAGAAAGCATTGTCCAAAACATTAGTTTTGCTCTGCAACCGGGGGAATGGTTGAGCATTTTGGGTGCTAATGGCTCTGGCAAGTCAACTCTGTTACGTTTGCTCAGTCGTATTCTTTCCCCACAACAGGGAACTGTGTTGCTAGACGGCAAATCTATTCATACCCAATCACCACAAATAGTTGCACAAACTTTAGCACTATTGCCCCAACAGCAGACTATACCCTCTGGATTAACAGTACGGCAACTAGTGAGTTTGGGCAGGGCTCCCTATCAACCCTGGTGGCGGTGGGAAATGAATGCAGAGGATTATAAACAGGTGACTCTGGCACTGGAATCCACGGAGTTAGTGAGTTATAGCAATCGCCCTGTAGAGCAGCTTTCCGGAGGTGAGCGCCAGCGGGCTTTTCTGGCGTTAGCCTTAGCGCAGGCTCCCCAGGTATTACTGCTGGATGAACCTACCACCTATCTAGATTTGCGTTACCAACTGGAATTACTGGAACTGTTGAAAAACCTGAATCATAACCAGCACATTACCATCATTACCGTACTACATGATGTAAATTTAGCTGCTCGATATAGTGATCGCTTAGCTCTACTCAAAGCTGGACAGTTGTACCATCTTGGTATGCCCACAGATGTGCTTACACCTGAGAATCTTGCTGCCATTTTTGGCATTGATGCCACAATTTTGCAAACACCTGTAGGTATTCAAATTTGTCCTCTCACTCCGATTGCATCCGATCAATGAAACTATTTCGCCTGATTCTCATTTTACTAATGTTGTTGCCTTTGGGCTGTAGCCCATCCCCAACTAGGAATACAGCAAGCAATTCTGCAACTACCTCTGCTCCTTTAATCAACCGTGTGGTAGCCCTCACACCCATTACAGCAGACATCGTGTATCGTCTCGATTCAACTAAATTGGTGGGTATGACAGCCAGTCGGCTACTTGACACAAATGAAGCTCTCAAAGATATTCCTCGCGTCAGTAAAGGGCGCACTCAGCCTAACTTGGAAAAAATTGTTGCCCTTGAACCAGATCTAGTAATTGGTGCAGCTGGATTTCACGATCAGGTGCTGGAAAAGCTACAATCCCTTGATGTAGAGATGATCTCAACCAAGTTAGATAGTTGGCGATCGCTAGAAGAGCTAACGCGAACCCTAGCAACAACTATTCAAGCTGATCCAGAACCACTGCTTGAAAGCTATCAAAAGTGCTTACCTAGCCAAACTGTATCACAAGAGACTTCTACTTTAGCATTAGTAAGCCGTAAACCCTTGCTTTCTCCCAACAAAAACAGTTGGGCAGGGGATCTGCTGAGGCAATTTGGGGCAACAAATTTAGTAGCTGATTTACAGGGAAAAAGCCCAATCCAAGGTTATGTTACCCTCTCTCCAGAAAAAGTGTTACAGTCCAATCCAGAAGTCTTAATTCTCGTGAATCTGGAAGGGGAAAACATTGATGAATTTAAGTCCGAGCCTTTCTGGAAAGATTTGGATGCTGTTCAAAATGACCGGGTTTATGTGTTGGATTATTACGGTTTTGTAAATAGTGGTAGTCTTGATGCGATCGCTCAAGCTTGTACACAACTCAAACAAATTTATGGCACAAAGTAGTCTTAATCTCATTGACCTTCAAAAATTAGATGTAGGTTAGGTGAAGCGGTAGCGTAACCCAACAATCTTCGCATATTCCGTTGGGTTTCACTTCGTTCCACCAACCTACAGTTTTAGCTAATCGAGGGATAATTAACTCATTACTCATTATCCATTATCCATTATCCATTATCCATTATTCATTATTCATTATTCATTATCAACACCATCCTTGTTTTTCGACTAAATCAATGCACAATTGATTAACAATCTCTTTATCTACATTATGAGGTAGGGTAGACTTAGTGTAAGCTAAATCAAGTCCCTGATACAGTTCATTAGCAAGGCTCATCACTTCTTCATAGTTATACTCCCCTCGTTTAATTGCTAGCAATTCCTCAGCATCACCTGCTTCTCGACGGTCAACAATTAAATTCTGAGTTTCTAAAATTTCAATTCCTGTCCTCAATAGTCGAATTGCTTGCATCGCGAACTTGCAATCGTAGCCAACCGATGCTTCCATTTTGGCTCTGGATGGATTGCGGTTTTTCTGCCACTGTTGATGATTTTTGTAGTCTCTCTGGGCATTCTGATACTGCTGATTTTTTTGCAGTAATTGAATAAACTCTTTGGAACTATTAGTCAGTTTTTGTGTATAATCTAATGTCTTTTCTGGCAGTGGGTATTGTCTTAAGACTCCTTTGAAGTCAATCGCAGCAGTTAGTAAATTATGTAGAGATTCTGCTGGTTCTAAAAATTGGATACGCTCCCTGATTAATAGGTAGAGATATTCCAGAAAAGCGTTCACTTCAGTTACTGTTAACAGTTGATTGGACTCTAAACCAAAATCTTCTAGCTGTGGCTTTTTAGTGGGAGGATTGAGTAACCAGCGACGGTGAGACTCTAGTTTCTTAATTTGGGCATAACCATATCCTGCATAAGTGTGCTTCACTTTTTTGGAGAGAAATAGTTGCTTCTGCTGTTGCAAAATTTCCCCAACTTCTGTGAGATGCAGATAGTTTTTGAACCACAGTAGCTCGAGAATATTAGGGTTATTATCAGCTGATAACTTTAAAAATTTCTTGAGTTCATAGATACAGGTATCTTGAGACAAGTAAGAAAATTTACCTGACTCTTCTGTCCAACCTTTATCCTTTTGCTCAATTTGGTTAAATCCTAGATAGTAGGGTTTGCTTGCCACAAAAACACCACGATAGTCGTAATCTGAGGTTTCTGTAGCTAATCCGTAGCCTCTAGAACCGGTTAAGGCAATGAGAATGGTTCGATTTTCAATTTCTTGGCGATTCATGAGCTAGTGCCGCTGCGCGGAATTAAGAATTAAGAATTAAGAATTAAGAATTAAGAATGCTTATCCGAGCAGTATTGAAGCAGGAGGTAGGAGACAGAGGGCAGGGGGTAGGAGGAAGAAGGTTTGGCTTGTTTCTTTCTTCCACCTAAAACCTAACACCTGTAAGAAGCTTAACCACTGAGTAGAGCTTCGACAAACTCGTAACTAGAGAAGGGGCGCAAGTCTTCAATTCCTTCACCTGCACCAATAAACCGAATCGGTAAACCTAGCTGTTGCACTACTGCTAGGGCAACACCTCCCTTAGCAGTTCCATCAAGTTTTGTCAAGACAACTCCACTGAGTTTAGCTGCTTCTGAGAAGACTTGCGCCTGACGTAAACCATTTTGACCGAGGGTAGCGTCTAAAACCAAGAGGGATTCCACCTGAGCATCAGAGGCTTTTTTGTCTACAATCCGTCGAATTTTTGCTAGTTCCTCCATCAAGTTTTTCTTGTTTTGCAGCCTTCCTGCAGTGTCTACCAAAAGTAATTGAGCATTTCGTGCCTTTGCTGCTGTAATCGCATCAAACACTACTGCTGCCGGATCAGTATTCTTGCCTGGGTTAGCAATTACCTCCGTGCCACTGCGCTCTCCCCAAATCTTCACCTGTTCTACTGCTGCAGCTCGAAAAGTATCAGCGGCGGCAATCAAGCAGCTGTAGCCGGATTTTTTAGCTAGATGAGCTAGTTTACCAATCGTGGTGGTTTTACCAGCCCCATTGACACCAGTCATGAGCCAGATGTTGAAGGTATCTTGTTCTGGTGCAAAGGTAGGATTGTAGGAGTTGGAGTAGGGGCTCTCCAGTAAATCTCGCAGGATTTTTTTCAAATAAGCGATCGCTTCTTCTGGAGGTAGCACTTCCTCCCGCATTTTAGCTTGCAGGGTCTCGATCACATAGTCCGTTGCTTCTACACCAACATCAGCTTGCAGCAGCAATGCCTCAATCTCCATGATGGCGTCTTGATTCAACGGACCTTGACCAACAACTGCCTTAAGTTGGTTAACTAAACTTAGGCGAGTTTTGCTCAATCCTTGACGCAGTTGCTTAAGCCAGCTAATTTCTTCAACAGAAACTTCTTCCGGACTTCGCCCTTGAGCTGCTAATACTTGAGATGACCACACAAATTCTTCATCAAAGGCAATATCAGGAACTTCTGCCTTCTCTTGCTGTGCTGCTGTCTGCACAAATTCCGGCTGTGGGGTTTCAATTGCAGTTGCTTTGAGGCGTTCGAGCCGTGCTTCCCGCTCTGCCGATTTACGAGCCCAAATTGGTACGGGAGCAGCGGGAGTTGATTCAGGTTCTACAGCTGTTGGCTGGGTAGCGTCAGTAGCATCAACCTCAGTCTTAGCTACTGGCAAAGTATCCAGATCTTCTTCTGGTAGGCTCTCATCTGAGCTATCTGGAGCTGGTAATTCTGGCGCTTCTTCCTGGGAGGTAACTGCCGTTACTTCTGGTTCTGGTAAAGTGGTTTCCTGTTTCTGGTCTGCTAATTCGGTCTTTCCTGGGGTAGTATCTTCCTGAGTAACTAATTCTGAGACAGGCTTTTCTTCTGTGATGATTTCTGTGGTTTCGGTTGTAGCAGCTTCTAACTGAAGTTGTGAAATCTCTGTTACTGTTGCTACTATCTCTTCTGTAGCTGGCGTCTCAGTTGTAGTTGTTTCTTCAGAAGTATCAGTTGAGGCAACAGTATCTTCCACCTCCTCTGTGTCAGTTGCTACTACTGCTTGAGGAGTGCTAAGCTCTGTTTCCGCTGCTGTTGATTCCTCTGTCGATGTCGTTTCAGGAGATTCTGTAGGCGTTGGCGTTGTTGTTTCTGGGGATGGTTCCTGTTGCTGAATGTTTTTGTAAGCAGCTTTTGCCCAACTCAGATAATCATCATCAACAGTTGTTGCAGACTCTTCAGTGGGCTCAGATTCAGCACTTTCTGCTGGAGCCTTTTGTTCCTCTTCAACTTGACTTTGATTTTCAGGCTTACTCTCCTGAGAAGTCCCTTCTTTGGAACCAAACTGTCGGCGGAACCAATTAAAAACCATTGCACTCACACTTGACTACTAGCATCAACTAATATAAAGCTTGCTGACTAAGTCTATTGATTCGGGTTTTGGAGTAATGAGCATTAGAAGGCAGGAGGCAGGGGGCTCCGAGGCAGGAGGAACAAGAGTTTTTCTTTCTCTTCCATTAGCTATTAGCCATTAGCCATTAGCCATTAGCCATTAGCTTTGAGCATGTTTCTCGAGAGTAATTGATTAATTATCCCTCAATTAGCTCCCATATTTTTTCCACTGTGCAAGATTTTTGGATATGACTTGCTTGCCTTACTCCCCCAGCTTCCCCAGCTTCCCCAACTCCCCCAACTCCCCCAGCTCCCTATTACAGGTGGGCTTTAGTTTTGAAATTCTCTGTAACGCGGCGCAACACACCATTGATAAATCTATGTCCTTCATCATCACTGTAACGCTTGGCAAGCTCCACTGCTTCATTAATCGCAACCCGCTCTGGTGTTCCTAAAAATGACATTTCTGCTACTGCAATACGCAAGATATCTCTGTCAATTCTAGCTAGGCGTTCCAGCTGCCAATCTTGGAGCGCTTGATTCAAAATTTCATCAATCTCCAGACGTCTCCGACTGATAGTTTTCAGAATATCTATGGTATAGGAACGGACTTCCAGTTGATTTGACAGTTGGATCACTTCCGGAATTTCCACAGCAGTTCCTAGGCGGTTGATCGCTTTCTCTGCTAGTTCAATCGCATCATTTACCATTGCCTTGGCGCTAAGCACTTCGGTTGTACGGGTTTCACTACTCAGGATGCGATCGCTTCCTCGTTTTAGTTCTGCTGCTGCAGTCTCTAAAATCTCTTGAATTTCCTCGGTTAGGGTACGGACTGCTGCCAAAATCAGATTATTCAGCTGCTGTGCATCAAGGCGTTCCAAGTCCTTGGGTATCTGAGAGAGGCTCAAAAGAGCCAGTTCGCGGGCGATTCTGCGTGGTTGCATAATTACTGGTTATTAGTTATGAGTTTGATTTGCCAAAGTATAAACAACCATTGCACAGCATTAGAGACTATTAGCCTTCTTCTACTGGTAAAATTTGCTGCTGTCTTATTTCTGGTAGGGGTTGCTCTAGTTTTTTCTTCCCTTGGGACTTAGATTTTGGTATAGAGATTGAGGAGTCGGCAGGGTCAACAATTCCTCCAGAAATAATAATTTTGAAGGCGTCTTCTATAGAGATAGAAAGATTAATGACATCTTCTTCAGGAACAACCGCATACCAACCAGTTGTTGGGTTGGGACTTGTCGGGATAACAATACTCACCATGGAGCTATCCATATGAGATTGAATTTCGCTGCTGGTGCTACCAGTGACGAAAGCGATCGACCATAAGCCTCGGCGGGGGTATTCTACCAAAACCACACGACGGAATTTATCCTTAGAATCTCTTAAAACTGTTTCTAAAAGTTGTTTGAGGGTTTTGTAGACTGGTCCTGCAAAGGGAATTGCCTGCAACACTTTCTCCCCTAAATCTAGCAACCACCTTCCGGCTATATTGCGTGCCATTAAGCCAATCAAGAGAATAAATAGCACTGGTACAGTCAGTCCCACTACCAAATTCAGTAGATTGACTAAGATGGGATTGAGGTTATTGTAGGGGTTAATTTGCTTGGGAATGCGGGTCAGGAGATCGATCGCCCAGCTAGCGATCGTAAACACTAGCCAAATCGTGGTAGCCAGAGGAATAACTACCAGAAGACCTGCAATGAGATCATTCTTTAAGTCCTGTTTTAAGCGTTGTATCACAAAGCACTTACTCTCCTTAACAATACAATGGCTCTTGAAAATTTTGCTGTTGCCCTACCTGAATTACTAACCTGAGGTCGCACCAGACAATCTGGGAAATATTGATTAGACTAGCATTGATAGTGGCAGGCAACCCGTAATTGATTAGAGCTTGCTCCCATTTAACTATCTATAGCCGCCTCAGTGAGGTAGCTTTTTTACTCAAGGCTTCTATTTCTATTTTTAAGAGTTGTAAATAATTGTTGCAAGTAGTAATATCTCTCTGCTTGGAAGTTTCTTTCATTCCTCACAGGTGGCAATCGCCGCCAGTGGGGTTGCTCTCCAGTAACACCATCTTGGATACGGCAAGGGGACTCCCGTTATACTCGTTAGAGTTTAGCGGTGAGTTGTTGACCTTGTTTGATGAAGCTCTTGCCACAGGCTAGGTACAAAAACTTAGGACGGAAGAATAGAATATTTCTTCGTCCAATCGCAACCATGAAGACTCTTAACTAGAGACCCCAGGAACTATGAATCTTTGGTAAAGCAACTGGTATAACAATTTACATTTTAGCAGAGAGAGACTCTACATTTAGGAGAGGAGATAAGGTAGTTAGGGCTTGCCTCATCAAGTCAAATGGCGACGAAAAGGCAGAAGGCTCCAGGGCAGAGGGCAGAAGGAAGAAATAAGGAAGAAGGTTATTCAGTAAAGGTTCAAGAGATTTTTGACAAATACATTTTTTTGTGATGTCAGGATTTACCGGACATTAGAAACTGCTCAGGCAATCGCTAAATGAAAGGATTTTTACTACAAATTGTCGAAAAACCTTGTACTTGCTTTGGATAAAAAGGGCTTGAAACCCTTATCTGACAAAGCTCTTGTTTTTATTCAGCAAACCCTAGTTAGGGCTTGCTGCATAAGTGTGGAAGCCATGCCAGACAAGAATTTCAAGCATTTTTACCCTGAAAAAGTGCAAGGAAATTGTATCGATGGGTTCAATTTCCTTGCACTTTCATGGGAAATCCCTGAGTAACCTTGGAGAATGGAAGTGCTCACCCACGAGGATAAATGCTTCATTCCTTCTTACTTGTTACTTTTTACTTGTTACTTGTTACTTATTCAGCAAGCCCTAGTTAGACAAAGCAGTTGCTGGAGGCTGAGGCTAGTGTCGCGCGGCGGAAATAACCCACGAGTTTGAAATCGATAGAATGCTTATAGAGTAAGGATTTTCAATTCTTAATTCTTAATGCCGCAGTTCAGTTACGAGCTAAATCAAGGAAATTTTGGCATAAAATAGTTTATTTAATGGTTTGAGCTGTTTTTAACTACTGATTTATCACACTAATTCTGAGAGATACTTAATTTTTAACTTTACTATAGCAATTCTCGCATCCATGAGGTACATCTCCTATTCCCTATTGCCCATTCCCCATTCCCAAAAACAATAATTAATGTACCTCACAAGTATGAGAAACGCTATATTTTTAATCCTGCTCTGAAGAAACAGGGTTTTCAACTGCTTGTTGTTTAGTAATATTTTGACTGCTGCTATCAGCATGAAGAACTTGATTAAGTGTTTCTAAATCATCGGAATCCTCTTCTACTAGCTCATCTGGATACTGTTGAACCAAACTTTGCCATACAGCGAGAGCCACTGATTTATAGGCTGATTTGATATCGCTCATAATGTCACCTCTGGTTAAAGAGTAGGTAGAAGTTCAGCATCTTGCTTACTTATTCCCAACTACACACAGCAAATCTGGAGTAGTTATTAATTGTTTAAGAAAAAAGCTCTGGCTTAATAGCGGATAATCCCAATTGTTGAATAACAGAGGACAACTGAACCGGATACACTGTCTCCTGGGGTATTAATAACTCTGTCCAATCATTAGACCGGATGTACTGGTACTGTTGCCCTACAAACTCTGAGATATCCTCAATATTCACAATCCAATGGCGAGCATATTGAGCTAGAACCTCACCGCGTAGTCCTAACTGAATAGCACGCCGCTCAACTTTTGCCCCTGACGGGTTATGATCCGGATCCCACTGTAGCCGCACCGATGAATCACCAACAACTTGCTGCCAAGCAGCTTTAGTCGAATAGATATCTGGAACAAAATGGGAATGAACTGCCGCTGCCAAGATGGTATCAAAAGCCGAGCGTTGAATCCGAACTGCTAAGATTACTTCTTGCCCTATTTTAGTACCCCAACCTGAACGATACATCATCCAAAGAAAATTTGGCTTAATCCAGCTCATACGCTGGAGACTAAACTCACCTCCAAAATAGCCATACTCAGCAGCAAAGTGCCCAATGGCAGGACGGAAAGCTTGGTAGACAACAACTGATGTATCATCAAACTGAGCTAAAATATGACGACCAGATAGAGGCCAGCGTTTGACTTGTTGCAGGTAGGGTTCAGTCAATAGCTGCATTTATTATTCCTCCTTGGGTAAAGTCTTCTGCCCCTTTGTCAGCAAACTCTTCAATCTGTCTTTAGTTGGATAAGGCAGGAGGCAGAAGGTAGTCCAGATGAAAAATTTTTTTCACCACCCATCATGCATGAAAGTAGGGGCGAATGGCCATTCGCCCCTACCGCTCCCTACTTTCAAGTCAGGAGGCTCCAAGGCAGAAGGCAGGAGGAAAAAAAGCTACGAAATCTAGGCATATTATTATTGCTATTTGGGAAATAAGGGCAAGCAAGATGTACTTACCCTTAACTTCAACGCCACTAAGAGTCATTCCGCATTGGTAGCGGAGTTTCTAGAATCTCCAGCAACAACTCTAGACGGGAGGGACGAGACAAGAGTGGTACGAGGTTTGGTAGTGAGTAGTAGTCACCAGCAAAAGTCACAGTATCCACTTGCACTTGTCGCTCCTGTAACTTGCGCTCTAGCCAGTCGTAGGAGTAACCTACTTTAACAATGACTACGGTAGGCTTAACAGAGAGTTGATTGCAGTAGGCATCAAAGGCATCACCAAAGTAAGGTGAAGTATTCTCTCCTTGATCCGTTACCAGGATGATTTGTTCTACTAGCTGCTTTCTGAGGCGCATTGCTTCCAAACTGCAACCGATGCTGGTGGCACCTCCGGCGGCAATGTGCTGGAATGCTCTTTCCCAGTCACTCAAGTTTTTACCCGCTGCTTGCACCGGATAAGGCATAGTGTCGAAGGCGTAGACAAACAAGTCGGCTTCAGTCACACCAGAAATCAGGGCAGCAATTTGCTTACCGATATCAATAGCGCTTTCCATAGAGCTGGACTTATCTACCAGCAAAGCAGTAGGCTTGGTAATTTTACCTTTACGCTTCACCTGCTGATCCATGACTTGTTCCAGTCGTGCCGCAGTTTCCTTATCCAGTTGGCTAACATTCGCTGCTACCCGACTCTTGAGAGCAGAGACACGGGAGTCAGACTGAGCTTGCTCCAGCTTCTGATTAATCAGCGCCTTCACCTGAGGGTTATCCATTGCTCCCCGCGCCTTGAGGGATTTGAGGTTATTGATTACCTCCTGGGGAGACATAGCATTAATCAGAGCTACGAGTACAGTAGGTGTTAACTGCTTAATCGCACCAATCGCTACAGTGTAGGGGATATGGTGTTCTACAATCAGCTGAGCTTGCTCTAGTGGTGAAGAGGCAAGTGCCAATAGCTTGAGGCTGAAAGCCATGCTATCTTCTGGGGGGTTGTCCTTGAACAGTACTGCATCAGCACGGGTACTAGGCTTAATATGCAAGCTGGCATACAGATGCTTCATTGCCTTACGTCCCCGTAATGCGGCTCTGTCAAAGAAGGCATGATTCTGTTCCCGCTTCTGGAGATAGCGACGCACAGCAGTACGAGTAGAACGAGGTAACTTACCCCGATGCACTTTTAAGAAATCTACAATCCGTGCCACTTGGTAGGGTGGAAACTCTTGCAGCATGGTGAAACCAGCATGGCGATGTTCAGTTAAGTTGCTGGTGAGCAAATTAGCAGTAAACACTTCCTTATGATCGCGGACATCACCATTACCCTGATACCAAGCTGCCAAATGTCCGTAGAAAATGGGGTCAAGTTCCACCATCGTTTTATGTAATTCTGCTACCTGCTGTACCTGTCGGTGGGGTGTAGTAAGCAGGCTATTGAGCATTTCTAAACGTAAGTCGCGCTCTGCTGTATTCATTTAACTACCTCCTTATCTCAATTTCTTGCAAAGGATGCTACGAATACAAGTAATAAGTAATAAGTAATGAGTAATGAGTAATGAGTAATGAGTTTTTTCTAAAACTTATATGCTCACTTATTAATTGTAGCCAACATTTTGCAGATTGATGTTATCTAGCTGTTTGATTGGAGGCAGGTGTCGCACGCTCTTCACTTGGGGATAATTCACAAATTGACAATGGATAATGAACAATGGATAATTACCTCTCCTTTATCAATTATCAATTATCAATTGTCCATTGAATAACAGCCTATCTAAACAGAGATTTTGAACTATCCCCGCGTCAGTCCTAACTATGGGTATTCACATGGACATGATATTGAATTTTTATGCCGCGCAAGTTGAGGGGGCTGTGCCTGCTATAGGTTCAGGCTTGCAGCGTACTTACCAATACGCACCTTACAGCGGTTCCCGCTGCAATGAGGTACACCTGAATCAGTTGTCAAAATTGGATAGATTTCTTCCTCGTCGTTTTTACTGTACCTCGTAACAGCGGGAACCGCTGTATAGTTAGGTATGTAAGCCCCCATTGTTAGGGCGCGGCAACAACTGCCAGAATTAGTTTAAGGAAATTTTCGCACTCGCTGCTTCTAAATGCTTTTTAACATCTTCAGCAGCTTTGATAGCAACTGCTTCCTTAAATACTGTTGGTACTGAATCTCCAAATTCTTGGGTTTCCCGCAAGTCTAAACTTGTTAAGGACTTTACCATTTTCAGGATGGCAATTTCCTGATGAGTAGGTAACTCTTCCAAGATTACATTAAGTTTGCTGGATTCTGATGAATTACCTGATGCCAGATTAACTGGATCTGGTGAATAGCTAAATGTCTTTACTACTGAAATAGTAACACCAAAACCCTCTTCTATTTGTTTGATCAGTTCAGCCACTTCCATGATATTTAAGGATTGCAACTGTTTGAAGATTGCCTGAGTTTTAGTAGACATATACACCCTCCAATGAAGGTTTAAAAATGTTGCGAAGCTAACGCGCAAGTTGAGAAAGCTGTTGTTTCATACGCAGGATTTGAACCTGCATGAACTTGAGCTTAGAATCAAGCGCCTGTACCAATTTGGCGAGTATGTAAGCTTTTTCAGTTAGGGCGCGTCAGCAAAAGCAAGGTGTTAGGTGGTAGGCGGTAAGACGAATAGAACAAACAATTTAAATTCTCTTCCCTCCTGCCTTCTTCTATAAATATGTCCGCGCAAGTTGGCAAAGCAGTTAGCACTCTGATTGCTCTACCACTGAGCTACAGCTTCTTCAACGAAGCTGGTAGGATTTGAACCTACGACCGATCAGTTGGATTGTGTGTAGGCTTTACAGGTTAGGGCGCGGACAAAAAGAGTATTAACAATTTTTGTCTGAGACTACCTTAGGAGAGACAATCAAGCGATCTGCTTACAGCAGCACTTGCGCTATCGCTATTCCAAGAATCACGCTCCATGAGATCATTGAGATTGACAACTCATTGACTGCTTGAACAATTACATACTACATAAATAATACATAAACGTCAAGGGTATAACCAAAATATTTATAAGTTTCTACTCCCCCTCCCAGTACCAGATGACCCATAGCAATTCTTGCAAAGCCTCAGCCTTCTTGCCTATTCCCCATTCCCCATTCCCAAAAACCAATAACGAAAGTACCATCACCAAATGAGAAACACTATATCTTCTTTTCTTCCTTCGTGTCCTTTGTGCCTTTGTGGTTCACTCAATCAGTAGTCTTTTGGTGAGAAGCAAATTCCCTCATAACCCAACCCAAACCCTCAAACGCCCTGTAGCCATAGATTTATTTGCTGGAGCTGGGGGATTTTCCCTAGGAATTGAGCAAGCAGGGTTTGATGTCGCTCTCGCCGTTGAACAGGATCCAATTCATGCAGCAGTGTACGCCTTCAACTTCCCCCAAACCAAAGTTTTATGTAAAGACGTAGCTCAACTATCTAGTCAAGAAATTCAACAAGCGTTGGCAAAATTGGCAACTGACAAAAGACTACAACACAACCAAATTGATCTAGTAATTGGTGGCCCCCCTTGCCAGGGGTTTTCTAACATCGGCAAACGTCGGCTTGATGATGTGCGTAACAACTTAGTATTCGAGTTTTGCCGCTTGGTGAAGGAACTCCAACCCCGTTACTTTGTCATGGAGAATGTATCTGGCTTATGTCAAAAGAGATATCAGCCACTTTTCCAAGAATTGCTCAACCAATTCAAAGCAGCAGGCTATGCAATCACAGAGCCAGTTCAAGTATTGAATGCTGCCAGTTTTGGTATACCCCAAAAGCGGCGGCGGTTATTTGTATTAGGAGCTCAGCTTGGAGTAGGCAAGCTAGCTTATCCGGAACCGAAACTTTCCCAAAAGTCCCAATACCTAACAGTAAGAGATGCGATCGCAGATTTACCTAATCTAGATGATTTTGCCGAACTCCAGAAAAACGATTGTGTTCGACTCAAAGCAAAACAAATGCGTTTGATAGCAGCTCAAGCAATGCCCTATGTAGAAAAGCTGCGCAATATAATTACTGAGCCAGACAACTTTGCCTATCCCCGCCAATGGAATCCCCGACTATTAACTAGCTCCATGCAAACCCAGCACAATCAGACTTCCATTGAGCGCTTCGATAAGACACTACCAGGAAAATTAGAGCCTATCAGTCGCTTACAACGGCTAGATTGGAACCAACCTTGCCATACATTAAGAGCTGGTACTGGTTCTGAGCGTGGCGGTTATACCTCTCCCCGCCCCATTCACCCTAACTATCCACGGGTCATTTCTGTGCGGGAAGCGGCAAGACTACACTCATTTCCTGACTGGTTCCGCTTTCATATCACCAAGTGGCATGGATTTCGTCAGGTAGGCAATGCTGTACCACCAATGTTAGGACGAGTATTGGGTAGGCAAATTATAGCAGCGCTGGAAGTTGAACCATCGGTGTCAATAGATCCCTTAGTACTCCGAAATACTCAACTGCTCAGCTTAACTCCCTCACAAGCATCACAATATTGGCAATCCAAAAATTGACTGGATAATTGCTAATTGCTAATAGATAATTATCCATTATCCATTATCCATTATTCATTATCCATTATCCATTATCCATTATTCATTATTCATTATTGATTATCCATTGTTAAAGCTAACTTAACTCCCCGAATCGAGTAATCTAACAACTCCATCGGATGCATCAAAGTAATCTCGTGTCCCTGCAATTGCAAATGCTTCTTAATTTGTAAAGAACAACCAGGATTAGGAGAAGCAATCAAATCCGCTCCAGTATTGAGCAAATTCTCCACCTTTTGTTGTCCCAATTCATCCGCTACTTCCGGTTGCAGCAAATTATAAACCCCTGCACTACCGCAACACAAAGCCGCATCAAGTGGTTCCCGCAACTTCACCCCTGGAATTTGCCGCAGTAGTTGTCGGGGTTGTACGGAAATCTTTTGCCCATGCAACAGATGACAGGCATCTTGATAAACTATAGTCAACTCCTTATCTGTTAGGGGTGAAAGAGGTGCTGTTAGTCCCACAGCAGCCAAGAACTCCTGAACATCCCTTACCTGAGCAGCAAACTCCTTGGCTTTGTCTGCGTACTCTGGGTCATCTTCTAAGATATGACCATATTCCTTCAAAGTATGCCCACAACCAGCAGCATTGATAATCACCGCCTCAACACCCGTGCCTTCAAAGCTATCAATCATCTGTCGTGCCAAAGATTGAGCCTGTTGAGTTTGTCCTTGGTGCTCTGGCAGTGCAGCACAGCAACCCTGAGTTTTGGGAATAACCACTTCACACCCATTAGCAGTTAATACCCGCACCGTTGCCTCATTGACTGGGGAAAAGAATAATCGCTGCACACAACCGAGAATCATACCCACACGATAACGCTTCTTCCCTTGAGCAGGAATCACATCTGGCAGATTATTACGAAAAGAGTCCAGGGTAAGTTCAGGTAAAACCGAATCCATTGCTGCCAAGGAGGGGAATACCTGCTTCAGCAAACTAGTAGAACGAACTAACTTCTGTACTCCCGACTTTTGATAAAGATAGAGAGGAGCGAGAAAGAGGCGCAACCGTTCAGGATAAGGGAAGAGATTAAAAATTAGAGTTCTAATCAACTTGTCTGGTATGCTGCGGGGTTGATGGCGCTCAACTTGATGACGAGTAGCCGAAATGAGCTTGTCGTATTGAACTCCTGAGGGACAGGTAGTAACACAAGCCAAACATCCCAAGCAAGAATCAAAATGTTGAGTTGTCCCTTCAGCTAAAGGAGCCTCTCCTTGATTGATGGCATCCATGAGATAAATCCGTCCCCTAGGAGAATCCATCTCCTTACCAATTACCCGATAACTGGGACAAGTTGACAGGCAAAAACCGCAATGAACACAAGTATCAATTAGTGCCTGCTGTGGAGGTTTTTGAGCGTCAAAACCGCTGGATTTATTAGTTATTGATTGTTCTTGATTGATCATGTATCCTCTGATTCACAGCAGTTTAAGGACAAATTGCAGCAAGCATTAACTCACTCTTTACTTATTACTCATTACTCATTACTCATTACTTCAAAAACCGATCGGGACTTAAAATATTTTTCGGATCAAATTGCTGTTTAATACGACGCATAAGATTTAAGCTATTGCTGTTGTAACCCCAGACATCCAACTGTTGCTTAAAAGCAGTTGGTGCTTCTAAGACTGTTAGAAAACCCTTTTGAGCTTGGCAATGGTTACGCATCATCACAATTGTCTGAGGTTTCACCACTCCTGAGTCAAACTGCAAGT
>JAAHGL010000082.1 GCA_010692635.1 Symploca sp. SIO2C1
TTTTCAAAGTGAGTTATTGGAACAATTAACTCACTTTGAAAAAAATTATCAATATATAAATTGAGGATTTTGATTTTATCCATATGGTTCTTCTTTTTTTCCTCGGGAGAGAATACTTTGTGACCTAAAACCATAGTACTTGACTCTAGAACTTGTAGATAAATTGAAAGGAATGAGAATTTTGTTATCTTCCTAATGATAGATATTTATATTCAATATAAACGATTAGCAAGCTGTTGTGCCTCTAAGAAAGAATTTCGCTCACCATAAACCAAAGAGCAAAAAGAAATTGAATATTTATAGTTGTTACTATATTATGGAATTTAAATACACATTAGCTTAATACCTTTTTCTATAGATCTTGGCTATATCCGGATATTTGCTAGTCAATTGGGTAAGCTAGCCATACTAGTACAATAAGGCAGGACGCAGGAGGAGAGAAAGCTTACTGTATAAGATTTTGAAACTTTTTTAACTAGTCAGTTATTTTCGCCATGCTGCATTAAAGTCGGTTGAACAGGAAGGATATTCCGGAAAATTCCTACTGAAGTCCGTTAATGCAACCCCACAGGTAGGAGCAAACTCTTCCTCAAAAGCTCACCATTTATTGTGTCTTCAGAATTTTACACAGGGAAATGATTCTTCTTAAGTTTATGGTTCAACTATCATAAAATTTTATTTTAGGGTCGTTAGACCACCTGCAACCTGAGATTGTCTAAAATCTGTGATAATTGTGAATATAAGGCTAACACGTTATGGTGTCTGCTCCATTCACGCAATAATTTCAGCATAGACGTAACAGGATGATTTTATGAAAATTTCGTCAAATCGATGACACCTAAAAGAATAACATGCCAGAATCATTATATTAGCTCATTAACTTTCAAATGAGCACTACACGTTAGTAGTCAGTTTTTCGGAAATCGGTTTGTGAGGTAGCTCCTATATGAATTAGGCTTGTCATTTTACTTCTTCTGCACCATTCTCAACCAATGTTAAGGATTACTAGTTGTTAACCAGTCTACCAGGTATATTTCATCAAAGCCAAAATCAACTGTCTACCATCTTGAATACTGAGCGTTATTTTCGACTCCCAGGTTTTTATGACTCAGCCCACTTCAGAAACAGATTTTCAGATCATACAAGCAAAAGGTACTGCTGTTGTCCAGCTACCACCTCGTCTCATTGTCTTAGAAGCTGTGGCTTTTAAACAAACTTTTCAACAGCTTCTGCAAGACACTAGTGTACCTGAAAAAATTATTTTCGATTTCAGCCAAACCACTTTTATCGACAGTAGTGGTGTAGGTGCTCTAGTGAGTAATCTCAAACATGCTCGCCAAGAAGGGATTCCACTATTACTTAGGGGGGTAACTCCCCCAGTAAAAGCTGTATTGTCTTTGACGGGGCTCGACCAAGTTTTGACCTTTGAGCCAGTTAAAGACGCTACCGCCACTGCCAAAGTTTCAGAGACTTTGTTACCAACGACTCACCCTTCCGTGCGATCGCCGATCAAGCGATGGCTTGATATTCTGGGAGCTATCGTTGGTTTGGTGCTTACTGGTATTGCCTTTGTGCCTATTGTTATTGCGATTAAACTCGACAGTCCAGGTCCAATTTTCTTTAGTCAAACCCGTTTGGGTTGGATGGGAAAACCTTTTCAGATTTGGAAATTCCGCTCGATGTGTGTAGATGCTGAAGCCCTCAAAGATACCATCGATAATCAAGCTGATGGTAAGGTCTTCAAGAATGAAAATGACCCAAGAATTACCAAAGTAGGTAGCTTTTTGCGCAAAACTAGTCTAGACGAGTTGCCTCAGTTTTGGAATGTTCTCAAAGGAGAAATGAGCCTGGTGGGCACCAGACCACCGACTCCAAATGAAGTGGACATTTATGAAGTACCGGAGTGGCAGCGTTTAGATGTCAAACCGGGAATGACAGGTGAATGGCAGGTGAATGGACGATCAAGTATTCGGGAGTTTGAAGACATTATCAAGTTGGATTTGCGCTACCAGCAAAACTGGAGTTTGCTCCATGACTTAAAACTCATCCTCAAAACTATTTTGGTTGTCTTTAATAAAAAGAGTGGTGCTGTTTAAGTAATTTTTAGCTTGTTTGGCAATTCATCCCACGCTTGAAAGGCGTGGGATTATAGTAGCTGTTGCTATCATAAAGGCTGTTTAACAATTCTTTACATTATTAGAACTGACCAGTGCGTGCAGGCTAGGATAAAGGATTAAACCCCACTCGACTCTGACTAGAATCAGTGGTGAAGTTGATCAATTTACCCAGTTTTTTGAGGGAAACAGCCATGACGACAACTACAAGTAGAAACTCCCAGCGAAAGCTAGGAGGCTTGTATGTCCAAACTGAGGAGCAACGGCTAGTTTTCCCTCTAAAACATACTGAAGTTCAGGCAAAAATTGCCGGTAATATGTCGCGAGTAGAGGTGAGGCAGACTTTTGACAATCCCTTTGCTCAACCTTTAGAGGCAATCTATGTCTTCCCCTTGCCGGATGAAGCAGCAGTAGATGAGATGGAAATTAGATTAGGCGATCGCCTAATCAAGGGTAATATCAAAAAACGAGAAGAAGCCCAAAAAATTTATGAACAGGCTCGCCATGAAGGGCGCACAGTTGGATTATTAGAGCAAGAGCGAGACAATATTTTTACCCAGTCCCTAGCTAATATCAAACCAGGAGAAGCAATTGAAGTTTCCATTCGCTACACAGACAGCCTCAAATTTGAGAATGGGAACTACGAATTTGTTTTCCCTATGGTGGTTGGTCCTCGTTTTATTCCCGGCACACCAATTGCTCAAACTGCCGATACTGACAGAGTTCCTGATGCTTCCCGGCTTATGCCCCCAATAATTCCCCCTGAAACTCGTTCAGGACATGATATTGGGATAACAGTTGAGATTGAAGCAGGTTTACCAGTTTCTTATGTGGATTCTCCTTCTCACAAGTTCAGAGTAGAACATGATGGTCAGATTGTACGGGTGAAATTGATTGGGACAGACACCATCCCAAATAAAGACCTGATACTGCGCTATAGAGTGGGGAGAGACCAGACTCAGGCAACTGTTTTAACCCAGGTAGATGAAAGAGGTGGTCACTTTGCTATTTATTTGATTCCCGCCTTAGAATATTCTCCTGCGGCAATTATACCCAAAGATGTTGTCTTTCTAGTGGATACTTCTGGTTCCCAACAAGGTGACCCTTTGCGAAAATCCCAGGAATTGATGCGGCGGTTTATCCAAGGGTTAAATCCTAACGACACATTTACTATCATTGACTTTGCCGATACTACCAGCCAGTTATCTGCCAAACCTCTCAAGAATACGACGAAAAACTGTACAGAGGCAATTAACTATATCAATCAGTTACAAGCCAATGGTTGCACCTACTTACGTCGGGGTATTCAAGCAGTTCTGAATTTTCCTGCTGCTCAAGAAGGACGGCTGCGGAGCATTGTACTACTAACGGATGGCTACGTTGGCAATGAAAATGAAATATTAGTTCAAGTACAACAACAACTCAAACCAGGAAATCGCCTCTATAGCTTTGGCATTGGCAGTTCACCCAACCGTTTTTTACTCAATCGCTTAGCTGAGATTGGAAGAGGGACGGCTCAAATTGTGCGCCAGGATGAGCCGACGGAGGAAGTGGCAGAAAAGTTTTTCCGCCAAATCAATAACCCTGTATTAACGAATATCCAAGTAGAAGCACAATTAACTTCCCCTTTACAGGAAGGTACAGATATTAAGACAGTAGGAAGTAGCCCTGAGGTAGTGATTTATCCATCAGCTCCCCCTGACTTATTTACCCAGCAGCCGCTAGTATTGTTTGGGCGAATTTCTCCTTTGCCTCTGTTTCCAGAAACACAAAATTACCCCAATTATTCTGTGCGCCTTAGGGGTACGGTGGCAGGTGGCAACTTTTATGAGCAAAAATTTAACCTTAAGTTTGAGGAAGAAGGCAATCCTGCTATTGCCCAGCTATGGGGCAGAGCCAGGATTAAAGACTTGATGCAGGCAATGTTTGGTGTTGAAACTAAATCAGGGGTAGATACGATTACGGAAACAGCTTTGAACTATCAGCTTTTGTCCCCTTACACAGCCTTTGTTGCTGTCAGTAATCAGGTTAATGTTAGTACCATCTCCAGCAGCGAAAAGTCACATACTTTAGCCGAATCTAGTTCGGTGAAGACAATGCAGAAGGAAGACGACTTACAAGTTCCTTCTAATATCAGCTATATCTCCATGCAAGTACCAGTAGAAATGCCAGAGGGTGTTAGACGCCAAGGCATTTTTGGTTCAGCTGCTTATTCGGCTCAATTCCCCATTATCCGTTCTAAGCTGCGCAGTAGCACTGCACGCTCGCAAAACTACTCAGCCTCATCTGGGAAACTCTTAAAAGAGTATTCGAGTTTGACTCCAATAGTAGTGGGGGGAGAGACTTTAGCTCTACCTGGTACTGGCAAATGTAGATTATTGAGTCGCTTCTTGGGTAGCAAGACAAAACCTCAGATTAAGTCTGAAATAAAAGCTGGCAAATGCAGGGTGCAAGTTATTAGTGCTATAGGATTGGATGAAACAGCTATTGCTGCCCTTAAGCAACATCTGCAACAGCTACAACTGAATTTGCTCTCCAAGTTCAGTGGCAAAATTGTCTTCGAGTTTCGAGTACGTAATTGTCGCGTGGGAAGAGTTGTACTGGACGACAAAGCCTCAACTTTACAGGAAACAGCAGTGATTGATTTAATTAAGCGATCGCTCTCTAGCTGGCGAGTGCCTCAATCTCTTCCTAGCACAGTGCGTTTAACTTTGCACATTTGTATATGATACCAAATATAGGGGGTTTCAATCCCGTTTCCGGGATTAATGAGATTGAAAGTCCGCCATGCGCTCAGCTTCGCTGGTGCCATAGGTGATCGCTACTTCCAATCTGCCTATTCCTTGCACCTGCCCATGATTTTTTTAGACCTAGGGGCGAAGCATTAGACCATCCGAGCTTGACCAAACCTTTTAATTAAATCAATTACAAAATCTTGCCGATCATCAGAAGTAACAAAACTTAATACAGGCTCCTGTAAATATTCCTCATTTCTGACAAAGCATAATACTCCTTTCGCGTAAAAACCTCCACTACACAATCTACATCCAAAGTTGGACGAAATTCATCCCATAAAAATTCATCCACATACAGAGGGATTGTCGCGCCACCTATAAACACAAAACGTTCCGATACCGAAGCCAAAATTTCTGCAACTCTCTCCAAATTCTCAATGATACGATTACTCATAAAGCCTTTTTTTTAACTCCACCATTGTCAATTCTCTTTCTCGTACTTTCCCCACTCGCAACCCATCTACCAGACAGAGCAACTCATAAAATAGAGAATCATTCTCAACTACCTTCGGAACAGACTTATATAAAGGCGTAATTTCCTGACCCTTCACCTTTCCCGATCCAGTAGCCCACACATAAGCGTTGTCATCGTTGACCATTAATAACTCCTTTAAAGGTTCCGCAGAATGAGCCGTTGGTATCCCTCGCACTAAAGCCCCAACCTTTGTAGGAAATACATACTTCAAACCATGCACCAAAAATTCCTCTAATGCTCCTTTCAAAATCTTTCTTTGTTTGGCATGGTACAAATGGCACTCCTCACAACGTTGCAAAGCGCCATGTACTACGGAAGAACTCGTCTCTAAGCTTTTCGCTAATTCGTCATAAGTCCACGCCGAACCTAAACTGTGAACTTTCAGTAAAACCACAATATCTTGAGACTTGAGCATTTTTTTTCATCGAACATTCAGTTAACTCCATTCTATTCTCTATTCGTGAATTGCGAATAGAGTTTGATAACAGAACTTGGCGATTTCGCTGATGCCGTAGGCGATCTAAACCACCAAATTAGCTGTGCTGTGCCACTACCAAAAAAGTTAGCTCTGCTCCAAACTCCTGTAAGCTAAAATCTGCTCCACAAATTTCTGAAAATCTACCACAGGTTTGGGGATGTAATCATCCGCACCGCTCGTTTTCAAAAGCTTTTCACGATCTGTTGTTAGAGCTGTAACTAGAATAACTGGTAAGTGAGCAGTTTGAGAGTTCGCTTTGAGCATTTGGGTGATCTTGATACCGTCTACTGGCTTACCTTGGTAATAACTGTTGCTCAAAGAAACATCCATTAGGATAATATCGGCTTCCCCGGACTGGGTAATTTGCATTACCTCTGACACATCTTCACTATGTTTGACAACTAAACCAGCCATTTTTGTCAAAATTTTCTGAAACACTAGCCAGTTGATGGGATTATCTTCTACTATTAGGATTTTCATAAGAAATAGCCTGATATATGATATCAATTACTTAGGTATTTTCAGTATTACAATTGAAGATGAGTTTTTTGTTTGGGCTGTGTTTGAGTAATGTTTGGGTTGTGTGAGTTAGCAACATAACTTTACAAAATGTCATATTAAGTTTGCTTAAATCCCAATAATTGAGGACAGATGCCAAGAGATTTTTATCATGGGTAATAAGACAAACTTGATATTAAGAAAGCTTGAGCACAAGTGATGACTAAGCAATCACTCCGAGCATCTATAGAAGGTCTGAGAAAAGCTCATAAAGCATTCAATCGTACAGAACTGACGCAAGAACAGCTTGCCGATGAAGTAGGTTGCTCTCGCCAGCCAATTGGGAAATTTTTTGCAGGTAAGCTTCTTAGACGTCACATTTTCCGAGAAATCTGCCATTGCCTGGATCTTGACTGGGAAGAGATTGCTCTCATAGAGTCAGAGGAAGATTTACTGGGTAAAATTGCCTTAACAAACTTTGAACAGGGGCACTACTTCTTTAAGCAGAAAGAATTAGAGCATCAAATTGCTGATTATTTTGACAACTTACCTAAGTTGCAAATAGATCAACAGCAATTGCCGCTAAATAGTGAGGCAGTAATTAAATCTATTGAAGCACAGCATGGATTATTAGTAGAACGGGCACGAGGATACTACTCTTTCTCTCACCTGACATTTCAAGAGTATTTCACTGCTAGAGAAATTGTTGCCAATGCTAGTACCCAAACATTGAAGGAACTGGTTAGCCATATTACTGAGCCACGCTGGCGAGAGGTTTTTCTCCTAGCAGTTGGTATGCTGAGGAAGGCAGATGAGCTGCTAGAGCTGATGAAGCAACAAATAGATGAACTGATTGACTCAGATGAACATTTTCAGCAAGTTTTAACCTGGTGTCAGCACCAATATTTGTCAGTCAAAGTTCCCTACAAACCAGCAGCAGTCAGAGCCTTTTATTTTGCTCTTGCCACTGTGCCAGCATTATATTTTGCTCTTTCCCTAGCATTTAATGTTGATCGCCAGCGTGCCGGTGTCTTTTTATTGGCCCGTGCTTTGGACTCTGCCTTAGACTATAATCCTACCTTAGAACTTGACCTTACTCTAACTCGTACTCTTATCTTTGCTCAGAGTTGCGATCGCGATTCTTCTACTTATACTTTTGCTCTCTATGCTTTCTATGCTTGTGAACATGCTCTTACTTTAACTTTTGAACCTAGACTAAAACAGTTACTAGAAAAACTCTACCACCAGCTACCTGCTCCAGATGCAGCAGAAGAAAACTTGAAATCGTGGTGGCAAGCAAATGGTCTAACTTGGGCAGAAAAATTAAGAAGGCTAATGATTGAACATCACCATCTTGGTTATAATTGGCAGTTCAATGGGCAACAAAAAGAAACACTAAATCAATACAATAGTGCTAATCAATTGCTAGTAGATTGTTTGAATAGCGATTGTTCTGTCAGCAGTGAGGTACGACAGGAAATAGAAGATACCTTGTTGTTACCCAAATTTCTTATCACAGGGGCAGTTCAATAATAAAGTCAGTACCTTGTCCAAGCCGAGAATTACAATAGAGTTGACCTTTGTTATTTGTCCTTTGTTTTTTGTTATTTGTTGTTTGGGAATGTCCTTAATTTGTTTCTAGCAGAGTACGTTTAACTTTGCCCATTTATTGAGCCAAAAGATGTAAGTCTTTCTCTGGGAGACCAGCCCCTCACAAGGGTAGGTTTTTTACATAAGATGCTAGGGTCGGTGAGACAAGGAGGACTTGGAGGGAAAGTAGACAAGGAAGAAAGAAGATGAATGTATATTACGAAGTATTCACGACAAAATATGATTCTGGAAATAAACCATTTAAGGAAATACCTTGTTCTGGTTCCAAGTCAGTAATAATTATAGATAATGAGATCTTCATGAGAAAAAAATGCCTCTTTTTTCTTCTTCTCCCTTGTCCACTTTCCTTCCTTGTCTACCTTGTCTGACTCCCATTATACGATTAATGTAAAAAACCTACCCTTGTCAGGAGGCCAGCCCCCAGATACCCTCAACAATTAGAGACCTAACTTTTTAGACTTTATTATCCTACTTTTCCGACTGAAGAAGTAGGGTTAAATCAATCAATATAGAAATATCACAAGGATGAAGTTGAAAAAAATATCAACTGATTATAATCGTTTTTTGAATCGCTAGAACACCGATTCACTAATAAAAGTTACCTTGTATTTCTTCACATACAACTAACAACAAATAACCAATTATGGCTGACGTTATTGATTACAAGATTTACGGAGCATCCCTGCAACTGGTAGAAATTGAGCTTGATCCTGGAGAAGGGGTACGAGCAGAAGTAGGTACTATGACTTACATGGAACAGGGTATTGCCATGCAAACCAATACTGGCGGTGGCTTATTCGCAGGCTTCAAACGGATGTTGACTGGGGAAAGTTTCTTCATCACCACCTTTTTGAATAATGGACGTGGCAAATCCCACATTGGTTTTGCTACCCCTTATCCTGGTGAAGTGATACCCTTGGACTTAGCTAAGTTTGGTGGTGAGTTTTTGTGCCAGAAAGATTCTTTCATCTGCGCTGCCAAAGGTATCGAAATTGATGTTGCCTTCACCAAACGCCTGGGAACTGGTTTTTTTGGTGGTGAGGGTTTTATCCTACAAAGGTTAACAGGAGATGGATTGGCTTTCGTACACGCTGGGGGAACCATCATTGAGAAAAATCTGGCACCAGGAGAAGAGTTACGGGTAGAGACTGGTTGTTTGGTTGCTTTTGTTCCATCGATAGACTACAGTATCGAGTTTATTGGTGGGTTCAGGAATGCTTTATTTGGCAGTGAAGGGTTGTTTTTGGCAAAGATGACTGGACCAGGTAAGTTATATTTACAAAGTCTACCTTTTTCTCGACTAGCTGAGCGCATTAACTCAACTATTTCTAACCAGAAATAGCAAGTTATCTGGATAGTGAAAAGTTTTTCAGCATCCGAGAGTTTTATTTCCTTCTTTTTCCCAGTTCTACAAGAAGTCTATTGATTGCTACTCATTGGCAGGGAAAGCTCCCGGTTTTACTACAATGGTTTTTGTCTGACCTTGGCGGCTCACTTCAACTTCTAAATCCGAACCTACCTTACTCATTTCTACATTCTGTTGTACCTCAGCCGCATTTTTTACAGGTTGACCACCAACTTTTTCAAGAATATCTCCTGCTTGGAAACCTGCCTGAGCAGCTGGTGAACCTTTAACCACACGGAAGATTAAGACACCATTATCTTTAGTTACTTTAAAGTTCGTTTCACTATCCTGATTGATTTCTTTTCTCAACTCTGGTGTCAGATTCACCATATGAATTCCTAAGTAGGGATGCTCTACTTTACCTTTGCTAAATAATTCACTAGCAATGCGTTCTGCTGTTTCAATAGGAATAGCAAAGCCCAATCCCTGAGCATTAGCACGAATGGCAGTATTAATCCCAATCACTTCCCCCTTAGCGTTTAAAAGAGGACCACCGGAATTTCCTGGGTTGATAGCTGCATCTGTCTGAATGAAACTGACTCGCTTATCTGGGACACCGACTTGAGAACTAGAGCGTCCTAAAGCACTGATAATGCCAACAGTGACAGTATTATCCAATCCTAGGGGATTACCAATTGCGATCGCCCATTCCCCTGGGGTCAACTGCTCTGCTTTCCCTAAACGCACAGTTGGTAGATCATTCGCTTCAATTTTAACTACGGCAACATCTGTCACCGTATCTTTACCTAGTACTTTACCTTCAAACTTACGACCATCCTTAAGGGTGACATCTACAATATTGGCACCTGCCACAACGTGAGCATTAGTAATTAAACGCCCATCTGAGTTGAGAATAAATCCTGAACCAGTGCCTTGTTCAATCTGTTGTCGTTGTCTGGGAATTTCCCTCTCATCGCCAAAGAAGCGGCGGAAGAAAGGATTTTGGAAAGCTTCTGGAATCTCCTGTGATACCCGGCGTGCTGCATCAATTCTTACTACGGCTGGTCCGACTTGTTCAACCGCCTCAGCGATGAAGTTGAGGTTTTCTTTGGTACTATTATTTGAGGGCTGAGGGTCTAAAGGTCGCAATACAGCCGGAACTGCTTCCGGAGAGTTTGCCACTTGCTGCTCTGCCATGAGATAGCGACTACCCAACACTCCTGCACTACCGCCTAAGCACAGCAAAGTTAGATAAAAGGTCAGCTGCTTCAGGGATAAACTCATGATCGGTGGAAATGCTAATGATGGTTTTGGTGGGTTCTTACTTCTACTCTAAGTGAAAACTGAAAGTAGTGGAAAGAGTGAAGTATGTTAAGCAAGTAAAGAACAGGAAGTAGTGGTTTGACGTCGGTAGTGGGAGGGTCTCGATCGTGCTTAGGTCAAATGGGAGTAAGCTCCTCCCACTACCCTATTGGAGCATTTTAGCCATGCCACTAGAAACCTGCCCGAAGATCCCCGACTTCTCAATTGAATCTGTGATTAACAAAGGCAAACCGGTGAGAAGAAGTCGGGGATCTAGAACCTGTTGCCTGTTGCCTCTCCCGAAGGGTGTTGACTTTGTTCTGATTTGCTAATATTACTTTAAACTTTAAAAGTGTGCCCACATATAAGGAAAAAGGGAAAAGAGCGAAACAACATAGAGGGTATAGGGCAAAAAAAATTCATGCAGTAGGACAGACAACCCTAAAACTGATGTCGGAGTCTCTGTAGTCTAGCTCATTGAGGTCACGGTAGGCACTGCGACAGAACCTGGGACCAAACCCCCAGGAACATCCGCGCAGTGATCGAAAATTATAATGGGAATCACTCTCATTTACATTTTCTTTTATCCAAACGCTTCCATCTTTTGGCGCTCCCTGGTAATTCTTGTGCCAATGATCTTCACACCATTCCCAGACATTACCATGCATGTCATATAAGCCAAAATCATTGGCTACTTGAAAACTCCCTACCGGGGTTGTTTTCTCGCGATACTTTCCTGCGGGACCAAAACTGTAGGTAGAGTTACCATCGTAATTAGCTAAATCAGTGGTAATTGTCTCGCCAAAGTGGAAAGGAGTGTTTGTGCCAGCGCGACAAGCATATTCCCATTCTGCTTCGCTAGGTAACCGGTAGGTACGTCCAGTTTCTCTTGAGAGTCTTGCACAAAACTCCTTACTATCAGACCACGATATCTGCTCTACGGGTAAATTATCTCCTTTGAAATAAGCTGGATCACTATTCAAATCACGAATAACTTTAGCTAAGGTAGCTACCGCTCTCCACTGTACCTGAGTGACAGTAAACTTACCCAGATAGAAGGGTTTGATAGTAACTGAATGTTGGGGACTTTCACGCTCATATCGCCCCTCCTCCGTAGCTGGGGAACCCATCATAAAGGTACCACCAGGAATTGCCACCATCTCTAGCATGATTCCATTACTCAAGTCTTCGGTAAAGAAATTAGCTTGGCGACGGCTGCGGTTATTTTCCTTGCCTTGGGAGTCTACTGTTACTACCTCAAACTCAAAGGATTGGAGGTTGATTCCTCTCTGTTGAGCTAGACTACTTTCCTCTGTTTGACTAGAAGGAGAATTTGTCGATGTAGGTGAAGGTGAGCTACCTTTCCAAGTTTGATGGACAATTACCCCTCCTACCAAGCCAACAGCACCTAAACTAGCCGCATTAATCAATTGCCTTCTTGTTAATCCACCACTATCACTTCCTGAACTTGCAAACTTCGCTGGCTGCTTTAGTGAAGGCGAAGCCACAGGCTGCTGTGGTGGTAATGATGGCACTGTAGCTGCCACTTGAGGAATTTGCCTACTTGGTGGAGCAGGTGGAGAATTAAGTATGCCGTCAATTTCGGCCAACCCTTGTAAAATTACCTGAGTATTCGCCGGACGATCCCTAGCTAAACGCATCATCAACTGATCGATAAAGTCTGCTAATTCTGGCAGCAGATTATTAGTATGAGAGCGCCAATTTAACTCATCATTAAGAGGGTCATACATTTCCAGATCAGTCGGTTCCTTACCTGTCAGCAAAAAGACAAAAGTACGTCCTAAAGCAAAGAAATCTGACTGGGGTACTGCTTGATAGTTAAGTTGTTCTGTAGGTGTATAACCAGATGAGGAAATCTTCGTCACTTGTCCAGAAGGTTGTTTTCCCAAGTAAGTAGCAGTTACTGCCCTCACTGTACCAAAATCAATCAACACCAACTGCCCATCGGGCTTAAGGATAATATTCGATGGCTTGATATCCCGATGGAAAAACTGCTGTTGATGCACTTCATCCATAATCTGAGCCAACTGTAAAAGCCATTGTAGAGCGGAATGCTGATCAATCGGCTCATACTGCCGCTGTTGCTGATACTCTTCCAAATTCAACCCTTCAATTTTCTCCATCACTAGACAGTGCAAGGGTTGTTGAGAGTTTCTCGGTAGGAAGGTAAAGTATCTATCTCCTTTGGGAATCCCCGGATGATTGAGTTGCTGAAGAACCTGTGCTTCTTGCTGAAATAACTCAATAGCTTTGGGTTCATTCTTAATTAGAACTTTGAGTACTTTAGTACTACTACCCTGATTCACCTCATAAGTTATACCAAATCCCCCTTTATCACTGAGTAACCGATTCACTCGATATGCCCTTACCAGCAGCAATTCTGAACCACAGGCTTGGCAGAAGAGGAGATTATTGGCATTTTCAGGACTGGTACAATTGGGGTTAATGCAGAGGCTCATTGGAATGGAGAATGGAGAATAAACTTTGGTAAGGTGCATTCGCCGGGGCGGGTAAGTGCCCGAATCTTTACTAATGCAATAGTTCGATCCGAAGTCAAACCCACGCTGCACTTTTGCCTATTGTTGATATCTCTGTTTACAGGTACACACATTTTCCCATGATAAAACTATATCATCAGGATGATGCGATGCGATCGCTTGGGTGATTTCCAGGAAATAATTTGCTGTGGAATACTCTATCTTCTCACACTCCCCACACTCACCATCTCCCTAGCTTCCCAAGGCACCCTTGCCAAAAAACTTCGGTGGTTCTTTCATAGAATAAATCTCAGTTTCTGAAGCGATCGCACGGCGGACATAAGCTGGAGTTTGAAGCATTCCCAACAAAGCTATACCATCCAATAGTCGTAAATCATCAGTGGTTTTTTCTTGGAGTAGCTTGTCAATAGTAGCTGGCTCTGGTTGGGTTGAGATCATTTGTGCCGAACAAAGAGCAAATCCCCAAGGCTCTCCGAAGGTAGGGGTAGAGGCAGCATAAGGATGCACATGGGGAAAAACTGTACTCAAGGTGCGCAGCACACGGGCATAAATTCTCAACCCAACAGGTGCTACTGGTCCTGCTTGGAGCGTTAAATATCCTCCTGGAGCCAGAACTCTCTGGAGCTTCTCGAAAAACTCTTTTGTAAATAGTTTAAAAGATGGACCTTCTTCAATAGGATCAGAGAGGTCTGAGATGACAACATCCCACTTTTGGTCAGTTTTGTCTAAAACCTCCAAAGCATCACCAATTACTAACTCAGTTCGAGGATCTTCAAAAGCATTTTGGTGCATCTCTGGCAAATGTTCCCGGCAAGCTTCCACTACCTCACCATCAATGTCAACCATCATTACTTGCTCAACTGTCTTCCAACGCAAGATTTCCCGCACTGTAGCTCCTTCCCCACCTCCTAGGACTAGCACCTTCTGGGGAGAACTATGGCAAATCATTGCTGGTTGTACAAGTGCCTCGTGGTAGATAAACTCATCCCCAGTACAGGATTGCCACTTTCCGTCCAAAACCAGTCCTTTGCCATAAGCACCAGTTTCTACTATGTACATTTCCTGGTAAGCAGTTTTTTTATAAGCCAAAACTTTGGTTATGCCGTGAAGATAGATATCCCAAGGTGTAATGTACTCAGTTATCCAGGAATCTGCACCAACTTTACTACCTGCCATAGTACTCCTTACCCACCCTGCGCATGATTGTTTATTGATACCCACCTACTTACAGTGAACCATCATAACTGGTAACTGGTTACTGATAATCAAAATAGGGACAGTATTTGGTCAAAAAAGGGTTCACCAGCACGGGTTTGCAGAATCGAGCGCACTAATTGAATAAATTCCCAATCTAGTTGTCCATTACTCTCAATAAGTTTGCTGGCAGAGTAGAAAGTAAGATCATCAGTATGCAATTCATTCGTAGTGCCAGTTTGCCAGCTATCAGGCTGGAGGTGCCAGGAAAGCGATTTGCCGCGCAAAGTCAACTGAAACCACTCTATTTTGCCCTGGCGTAGTTCCACAAATAGGTCAAAATAAGGCTCTCCACCCTGGTACCAGACTCTAGTACTATCCTTTTGTGTGGTTGGGGTTAATAGCTTCTGATCAATCTGTCGCAGAGAAGCCCCTAGTGCTGTAATTTCCTTGTGATTTATCACAGTAAACATTTCCTGCGCAGTTGCCTGGTTAATCAGTCTTAGGAATCCCGCGCTTTTAGCGCCGGGAGGATGTCAACCCATCATACTTAATCTCTCTGAACATAGGTTTGTTTTAATAAATATCTAGGAAAATATTGACACACCAGCTAAAAGTGGTGCACAAAACCTAAGTTTTTTCAGTGTGGTTTTTGTAAGTTTTACTTATAAGTAATACATCCTGGCTCTTAGTTATTCCGGATATTTACCGGAGATTGTGGAGTAGGGAGAGTATGGTAAAAATTTACCACGTTACGGGAAATACAAACTTACAAAAAGCGACGGAGAAGCCAACTCCTTAAAAGGGTTGGAGGAAATGTGGCCCCGCCTCTTTGTCATTAGTCAAGTGTCATTGGTCATTAGTACAAAGGACTTTCTGACACTTGACAAAGGACGCTTGCATCCCACGTACTTTAGTCGTGGGATGAGCTTAATGCGCTTTTTCATCAACCATTTTCAATTATCAATTTAACAACTTTCAATTTTGTTAATGTCTAAAACATCTTTAATAAAAGTAACTAAATTTTTAGTAGACTTATATGTCGTGGTAAAAATGACCTTTATGAACCGAAAAGTTACAATGCGCTTTTAAGCGCTACCTCGCCTTTATCCCTACTCTGAAGAGACAGGGCTTTCGGCTGCATCCATAGTAAGAAAGTTTGATTTGAGTCGGCTGGACTCCTCGGCTATTTTGTGAGCAAGTTGGAGTTCTTGGTTATGCACTTCCAACTGATGGAGTTGATATTGCATTACTGCCATCGCCAAATGGATTCCTATGGATTCAACTAGCTCAATATCTTCATCAGTCCATGGGGGAGCTTGATTATTTTTGTACTCTAGCCAAGCCTCGAAGGATTGGCGAGGTCTCTGCTGGCGCTCATCCTCATCCCAATATCCTGCCCAGAGAGTTTCTATATTTATCGCATTACGGAAGATGGTGAGGTAACCTAGGGACTCATGGCTATTATGTTGTATCGGTAAAACAACCATTCCCCGGATAGGGGTAGTTTGGAATGCCCAGCTAAAAGATGACAATTGAGGTTCTAGATAAAGATCTGTAACAACTTGTAGTTTTCGGAAATCAGTAGCGTGGAAATCTAGAGTTTCTTTGAGGATAAGTTGTTGCCAGAAAGACTGTTGTTCTAGCCAAGCTGCTTGTTCTGGCTCGATAAGTGCTGGCTGCATACCGCAGGTATAAAGATCTGGTTTTCCTTTGTCTATTGACTTTAGGTACAATCTGCCACCGGAACCTTGGACAGACCTGACAATTCTTTCGAGAACAAGTTGTAAAATTTCTTCAATGGGGCGTGGTGAGTGCAGCAAGGGGGTGATCTGATTGAGCATAGTTTCTTGCCGAACTTGCTCTCGTGCTTGAGCCAACAAAGCTGATTGAGTGATCGCGATCGATACTTGATCTGCTACTAATTGCACTAGTTGTAGATCTTGCTCGGAAAAAGCTTTCGATTGGGAGTGGTGAGATACTAGCAAACCCCAAAGTTGCTGTTGGTCGAAAATTGGTACTACTAGGGAAGAAAGTACTCCCATAGCTCTTAGATATTCCACATGGCAGGGGTCTACCGAACGTTTGAGGATATCTCCTATCGGTTGTGAGCTACTCGGTTCAACCCTAAAATCACTGTGACTCAGGGTGATTTCCTCTGATGCTACATCTACAATTGAGCGTCGGCCAGCTTTGATAAACATCTCACGAGCTTCGGGAGGAATATCTGTGGCAGGAAAGTTAAGTCCCATCAACGATGGTAGACGTTTCTGAGCAATCGACTCGGCAATCACTTGTCCACTAGCATCAGAATGAAAACGATAGATTTTCACCCGGTCAGTTTGCAAAAATAAACGCATTTCTGCAACCGTTGCCGCTAAAATATCCTGTAGCTCTAAAGACTGGCGGATTTTATTAGTTATGCGATGCAGTAATCCTCCGTAAGTCATAATTTTTGTCGCTTCCTCGTCTTTGTTTGGGCGACCCATTGTATTTTTTTCTGATTAAAGTACCTTTCTATACTCGATATTAGTTATAGAATAATTTGCTTTAACTGTTTAATTGATCTGCCTTTTGGATAGTTGCCATAGAAATTGAGAATTGGTGAATGCCTCCCTCTTCTCCGCGTCCCCGCATCTCCTCTCTTCCCCAACTCCCCACACTCCCTGATCTAACCCTAACGCCTTGGAACAATTCAGTTCAATTCAGAGGAAAATAGAGGATGTAGTCCTTTTGATGACTTGATGAGTATTGCGATCGCGCTCAATGCTGAATGCATTAACAATCTTGATCTTAAACCGGCTCAGGCAGTAATTGACCAACTCCTAGAAGAAGGAGGGATAATTTCTGATGAGCAGCAGCTAAGATTTGAAATAGATTACCCTCATGAACCGGATGATCCAAGGGAAATGTCAGAAATCCCAGAGATCCGTTTGTGGTTCGTGCGCTTAGATGCTCAATATCCCTGGATGCCATTTCTGCTGGATTGGAAAGCAGGGGAATTAGCTCGTTATACTGCAATGTTAGTACCTCACCAGTTTAATCGTACCGAAGGTATTCAGTACAACCCAGAAGCTTTGGAAATCTTTGTAATGCAGAAAGTATTTGTTGTCACTAACTGGTTGAAGCAGCAAGGGATATCTAGTAAGTCCCGTGCTCAATCTCTAGCAAAAATGCTAGGTTATGAGTTGGATGATGCTTTTTTTGACCTAATTGAGTAATTGTACGGGAATGTCGATCAGGGAACTCGCAAACTATCGAATTTTTCGAGTAGACTTGCTTGCTCTACCCTGTCTACTCCCCAGGCTTCCCAAGCTTCCCCAGCTCCTACAGCTTCTCTAAGTGCAGGAGAGCTAAGGAAAACCTCAAGAGAAAAATTTCAGATGCTAAGCTAGAGAAAGAGAAGGGAGTGTCAATCTTGGGAGTAACTCAGGATAAAATCTTGAGTTGTGGGCATCTGAGGGACTAATGGAAAAATTCCCGGCTCAAACCGGTGAGCCAGGAAGTGTCAATCAGGGTGCATCTACCACTCCACTATTCCTGGATTTACTATCCCTATCCGGACAAATCCTCCAATAAGTTGCTTCTGATACCTGAACCTTTAACCATTGGGGTTCTCCCAATCTCCAACGGCAAATTTGGGAAACTTTCAGGGAATTAGGTCAATCTATGTGTAGATAACTATACTACTTAATCCTCTAGACTTTATTCGTGCAGCTAAAGCCATTGAAATTAAGCAATACTATTATTGATCAGGTAGCAGTGGCACAGGAATTCCATATCTCTGTGACCCCCCTAGGGGAAGACAAAGAAAAACACTTGGTGCGTATTGAGCGAGTTGCTCCAGGTGTGCCATTAGCCCAAGAGGAAGTCAGTTGGCCAGTGGAGGACTGGTTAGCACAAGCGCGACAACTGATGAATGATCCTCTTTTGGGCTTGTTACAGGGGGGCACTAATTTTGGTGGGGACTTTTTACCCTTTCAGGAAGGGGATAATTTAGTAAATCCATCCTCACTTAATCTGGTGTCTTTGGGTCAGCAACTTTATCATGCTTTATTTCAAGAAAGACTGCGGGACAGTTGGATGATGGCACAAGCAATTGCCCAAAATCAGCACAAGGTTTTGCGATTGCGCTTGGGACTTAGAGGAACAAGTTTACCCCGCCTACCCTGGGAAGTACTACACGCAGTTGATCGCCCCTTGGCAACGGGAACAGATATTGTTTTCTCCCGCTACGAGCTGGGTACAGGGTTGACAATTCCCTTTCGGAAACCACCCTCTCGAGCCAATCAACCCCTAAAAATTTTGATGGTGATTTCTGGTCCGAGTGACCAAGAAAGTTTGGAGTTACTACAAGAAGCTAATCATCTCAAAGAAGAACTCCAAAGCCGTTTCTCTCACGAATCACCAGCAATTGAACTGACTATTCTCTCACAGCCAGGACGGGAACAACTAACTCAAGCCCTGGAACAAGGTCAATATCAAGTTTTCCACTACGCAGGTCATTCTAACTTGGGGGATGCTGGGGGCAATGTTTATTTGGTAAGTAACAAAACTGGTTTAACTGAAACTCTCAACGGTGATGACTTAGCAGGATTGCTGGTGAATAACGGTGTCCAACTAGCAGTATTTAACTCCTGCCGTGGAGCCTACACTGCAACTTCAGATGATCCAGAAAATCCCCAAGAGCGCAACTTAGCAGAAGCTTTGGTTAAGCGGGGAATTCCTGCTGTCATTGCTATGGCAGAACGAATTCCTGATGAAGTGTCCCTCAGCTTAACACGACTGCTTTACCGCAATCTCAATCAAGGCTATCCCATTGATCTGAGCTTGAGTCGAGCTAGACAAGGACTAATTTCTGCTTACGGCTCGAATCAGCTCTATTGGGCATTGCCAGTTCTCTATCTACATCGGGAATTTGACGGTTTTTTAACTAACATTAGTGAGTCTGCTTCTAACAAAGAAACTTTCTTCACCTTACCTGAACCTCTGGAAAATTCACTGGATTTAGAGTCGGAGGAAACAGCTTTAGCATCCCCGGCAACAGGATTATCCAATAATTTTCCAGATTTTGAGGAGCCTATTGATGAGGATCCCATTAATGTTGATACTGATTTGGATCCTGACGATCTTTCTGACTTTATTAAGAATTGTCTCTTGGAGAATTCCTCTGGACTGGTTTCCTCCAATGGGAACACTGAGGTTATAGAACCTGTATCTCACCCCTCAAAGACTTCAGATGCTTCCGAGCTAGAATCTTCTGTAAACAACTCCAATCTCCAGCAGCCTTCATCGGAGGAATTAGCAACACCTGCTGAGGTTACCAACTTAACAAAATCCCCTCAAGAAACTCAGCCATCAGATGCCAAGATTTGGCAGCAAAAGTTACGAGGTATCCCTAAGCTGTGGTTGGGATTGGGGGCAACAGGTATCGTAGCAAGTGCCTTGTTTGGTTTTTGGTTGTTTGAAAATCGTCAAGTGCAACCATCAGACTTACTTAATACAGATTCCTCAGAGCAAGATATTCCTCAAATCCCAACCTCCCCGGATGTCAATCTGTCAACAACTGATACTAAAATTGTTACAGCAATTGCGATTCAAGAATTAAGTCAAGGTAATCTGGCTCAAGGGCAAGAAGCGGTAGAGGCATTACTTAACCGAGGAGCATTACCTCAAGCGAAAGCTGCCCTTGAAACTATTTCTCAGGAGCAACTAGATAATCCTGCTGTTAGTTTCTTGAAAGGGCGTCTGGCTTGGGCATCTATTCAAACTGGTAGTCAAAACTACAGCGTCGATGATGCTCGACGCTTTTGGGAACAGGCGAGTGAAAAGCAACCGAACTCTTCTAGTTATCGTAATGCTCTGGGTTTTGCTTACTATGCTGAGGGAGATTTTGGGAAAGCTAATAATGCTTGGTTAGAAGCACGAAGGCTGAACAAAGAAGCAGAAAAAGCATCAGATCCTTCCGATAATGCTGCTAAAGTTACAAAAAAAGCAGAATATCTCAATATCAATGCAGGGTTGGCACTAGGACAATGGAAATCTGCTCAAGAGGAATCTGGTGATAAACGAGCAAATTTGATCGATAATTCCATCAAGCTGCGCCAAATAGTAATGACTGGTGATCCAGTTAACTTCCAACCAGAAGCATTAAGTAAACACTGGCTTTGGTCACAACAAGCGATTCGGGATTGGCAATCGCTGTTAGCTGTTAGCAATTAGCATTCAAATTTGTAAAAAATTTAATATTATTAAGCGTTTATTTAAGCTTTTCGTTGACTTTAAGTTATTCATTTTTTAAGTTCCATACTTGAATATTTGCCTATGAAAGCTCTACTTACTGAAGCCTGGAAGGCTTGGAACCGCCACAGTGGCTGGATGGTTTGGAATCTGTTTCTAGCTTTTATACCCTTAGCCTTAAGTGTGTGGTTGTTCCGCAGAAACACTCGCTCACGCTCTATTCTCTGGTGGGTGGGTTTAATCGTTTTTATCTTATTTTTGCCTAATGCCCCTTATCTGCTAACAGATATCAAACACCTAATTGGAGCTATTCAGGGTCGTTACTCAATTTGGGTGATTACCCTAGTTCTGATCCCCCAACATCTGACTGTCATCTTTCTTGGGTTTCAAGCCTATGTTCTGTCTGTAATTAATCTGGGTTATTACCTGCAACAGCAGGGTGCAGGTAAGTTCGTCCTTTGGGCTGAGTTGATGACTCATGCTTTATGCGCTATTGGTGTCTATTTAGGTAGATTCCAGCGCTTCAACAGCTGGGACTTGGTTACTCAACCAGATGATTTAGCAATGAGCGTAATCAATGATTTAACTGCTAAACGCCCACTGTTAGTTATGGTAGTAACCTTTATGGTGATTACAGTATTTTACTGGCTGATGAAGCAAGTGACTTTGGGAGTATTGCTAAGAATGCGCCAAAAAGGCTCTGATGGCAGTAAATATGGCAAGGACACTTCTACTACTCTTTAAGCCCGGCACTACCAAATTTTATGACCTTCTTCCAAAAAAACGAACAACTAGACAAATTAGGCAACGACATCCTAGAAGCAACCTGGCAAGAGTTTCCAGAGTTAGCTCGCAATCAAATTGCTCTATCTTGGATAGTTTATGATCCACCAGTACTAGTGAATACTGGTGGTGCTCTCTCGGCTGAGGAATTCTGGAAACACCAAGTCCGGGGTTTTAGTTATCGGGGTGTTGAGCGCATTTATCCAGCTGGAATTGCCAGTCTATTTTATCTGGTTGCGATTGAAGAGTGGTTAGAAAACAATATGACTCCCGATTCAGGGGAGTTACATAGAGCAATTAAGGAGATGATTGTCAACTCCAGCAATGATGCTTTAAGTTTAGTGGTAGATATTTTGAGTGGTACTACCAGTGGTCCAGAATTACCAGCAGGACCATTTGAAACTTGGAAGTTTCAGCGTAATATCGTTAATCGTTACTTTCAGTCCCTAGGCTGGCAAGAACTTGAATCGATTAATACCAATCAAAAAGTTTGGGGTGATGGTCCCTACGGCAGAGAAAGAGCTTTTATCGGAGAGTTGCGGGAAAACCGTAATATGCTGACTACCAATGCCACTGCAAAGCTACTACACAGTATTATTGGGGGAGTAGCGGTTTCTGCAGTGCGATCGCAACATATGATGGCGATGATGAAACGTACTCTTGAATCAGATGAGTTGAGTAGGGAAGGGAAGAATCAGCTCAGAGGTTTCTTGGGTGCTAATTTTCCCAAAGAGACTAAACTCTGGTCTAAAGCCGGTTGGGATACTCAAGTTCACCACGATGCTGCCTACATTGAGTTACCATCTGCATCTCCTTATCTGTTGGTTGTGTTTACTGAAGGCAAAACTCACAGCACAAACCAGGAAATTTTACCTTTTGTTTCTAGGCAAGTAGTTACTGCAATGGGTAAATTAGGTTAAAAGAAGGCAACAAGCAACAGGAAAGGGGTGAACGAAAAAAAGGGTGGGAAAACGAGTCAGCAGACGCGGAGACGCGGAGACGCGGAGACGCGGAGAATGAAAATGCCACCCAAAATTTTGCTCACCCACAGGAAAGAAGACAGTCCGAGCTATCAACTTTCCAACTTTATAATCCTACTTTTCCGACTGACAAAGCTGGGTGAAATGAATCAAGATGGAAACATGACCCAGATTTTTCAGAGATTGGAGTTGCATTAGGACACGAATCCGAGAAAATGGGCTAAGAGGTTTTGCTTGTTTTAAACATCATTGTGTAAGGGGTGAATGTGAAAAATATTGTTTTTAGACCAGTTTCCTGCCTAGTCGCTTTCAGTGCTTTGACGGTAGTCAGTAGTACAATGTCTGCCTCTGCTGAAACTCCCAGCCTTGATTCATCATTAGCAATTGCGGAATATGAGGAGACTTCAGTTCAGGTTGTTGAGGCAACGGAAACATCAGTTTCAACTACTGAGCAACTCCTAACAGAGTCTACTATTGCACCAATTTCCCAAGAGATAGTTGAGCAGGATCATCTCCCATCAGTTAAGTTAGCTGGTATTGATGAGTATCCAGTTGATTCTGTTGAGCTCACAGTTGTTGAACCGATGCCAGGAACCTTAGCCACATCTGCTGATGTTCTGATGGTTGAGCCAGAGACTTCTTCTGTGCCAGAGGCTACCTCTGAGTCCCTAGACACTACTGTTGCTCAGCGAGATCTCGATCTCCGTCGCATTCCTCGTCCCATTCCCAATTGGATCGGGATTGGAGGCAATATTGGTTTGAGTGATAATGACGATGATTCGAGTGATGATGAAGAGGAAAGTGCTTTAGGCAGGGGAGCTTTCGTAATTAATGGCAAGCTAAATCTAGTTCGCAATATATCATTTCGACCTGCTGTATTTATCGGAGATAATACTACTTTTGTTTTACCAGTTACTTACGACTTTTTAATCCCTGGGGATGATCCCTTTGCACCAGTTAAGTTTGCTCCTTTTGTAGGTGGAGGTGCTGCCATTGCTACTGGTGATAACAGCAGTGTCGGTTTTTTGTTTACCGGTGGTGTGGAGATCCCCTTGTCACGACAATTTGTTGCTAATGGTTCGATTAATGTCGGTTTTCTAGAAACGACAGATGTAGGAATTCAATTAGGTGTTGGTTATTTGTTCTCTGAGTTTTAGAACCGGAGGGTACTGGGGTTTCTGAGGTAATTTCCTAATATTTCCACATAGTGGCAATATTGGGAATGCTTGCCCAATTTGAGAGCGATCGCGGGACGGGAGCCAGCATCTTTACGGTTGAGGCGCAGCAGGTGTTGATTCGCATGGATGAAACCATTCTGAGTCCGCTGCTTGCACTCCGATACTTTCTCTGGGAGAAACTATGACGCTAGAGTTTTGTTGCTTCATTTGGGAATGAGGAACAAGTTCATTAATGGATAATGGATAATTACAAGAAGGTTAAAACCGAGAGGATAGAAGGTAAGGAAACTTTGTTTCTTTTTTTTCTCCTTTAAAGGAGAGGCTTTAAACCAAATTGATTAATTATCAATTATCAATTATCAATTATCCATTGGTAACTAGTTTTGGCAAAAATGTCGCTGTTAAGGAGCAGGGGATCTAGAACAGAGTTGATTTTGTTCTTATTTTTTGCTACTATTTTACAATGGGAAAATGTGCGCACATATATTTAGAGACAGACTTGATTTTTACGGAGCATACTGTGCTATTGGTACTACGATTCAGATTAAAGTGAAAATACCGAGTAATTATTGAAGCAATTTGACCATTCTTTATCCAGATGAGGCTTAGCTCTCGCACTCGACCGCAAGGCTGACTTGAAGATGAAACCTTGGAGATTGAGAGAATAAGTTTTCGATGCGTTACCTCACCGAAAGCGGCGGGAAGCCCATTCCTTTACGGATGGGAGGGAAGGCCGCCCAACCCTTGGTTGGCAAGTTATTTGTTAGAAAGTTTTTCTTAAACAAACAACTAACAACCAACAACAAATAACGTGAAATCCCACGTACTTTAGTCATGGGATGAGCTTAACAGTGTTGACATCTGTGGTAACTACTGGAATCAAACCATTGGCATCAAATTTGGGGGCAAGTAACAAACTTTCCTCAACCTGTTCTACGGAAGTGCGGGCGTTCATTAATTGATAATGGATAATGAATAATGGATAATTACAAGAAGGTTAAAACCGAGAGGATTGAAGATAAGGAAATCTTATTTCTTTTTTTCTCCTTAAAAGGAGAGGCTTTAAACCCAATTAATTAATTATCAATTATCAATTATCAATTATCCATTGGTAAATAGGGCATTCCGTAGCTTTGCACGTATCGTTGCAGAATCCTTTATTCAAAATAAGACGGGTTGGATTCGGGAAGTAATGTCAATCCTCTATTAAAGTCCGAAATCTAATTGATTGCTTTTTCAACAATCCCAAACAAGCGAGATCGCTAATTTTGGCAGATTTGTTTGTGAAATTATCGAATTTCGACTGGATGCGCGTGCGCAAGTAATTGCCTCAATAGTATCAAAACAGTAATAAAGCTATTGCACTTTGTTACCGGGGGGAGAACGAAATTTTGTGTGGGATTTATAGCAAAGTATCCTCTCAAATCATTAGTTCTCCTTTGTTTCCCTATCTCCCCACCCTTTTTTTTGCTCACCCGTTACCGGGGAAGCGGCAACGTTGTCAGACACCCGACTTTTTCGACTTTATGATCCGACTTTTCCGACTGAGGAAGCAGGGTGAAATGGATCAAGATGAAAACATGAAATAGAAGACCGAATACAGAACAACCAATTTTGTCCAAACTCTAATCAACAAGGACAAAACCAATTTCATTTTTTATGGCTTCCTACAACAGCAAATATAAAAGGAAACGTAATGGATAATGCTGTAACACAGAGCGATCGCTCCCATATAATCTCTCAGTTTTGGCAGCAATGGCAAGAAAGTCGAGGCCAGCTTTATCGCTGCTGTCTCAAGATGATGAATTTTAACCCAATGGATGCCGAGGATGCTCTGAGTCAAGCAATGGTAAAAGCTTGGGAAAAGGTGCAAAAGTTCGGGGAAAAAATTACTAATTTAAAGGCTTGGTTGTATCAGGTCACTCGTAATTTTTGCATCGATCTGATCCGCAAACGTTCTTGTGCTGCTGTGGGTGTTGAAAGTATTGAATGGGTGGGGAATACTGAGGGAGTTACTACTACAGGAACGGTTGAATGTCCAGAGTCGGTTCTGGAGAGAGAGGAGAGGTCGGAGCGGATACGAGGAGCGATCGCTGAGTTACCGGAAAAATTGCGGGAGACGTTTATTTTGCATTTTTATCGGGAGCTTTCCCATACAGAAATTGCAGAACAGCAAGGGATATCTTATGAAAATGTCTGCAAGCGGATATCTTTGGCACGGAAACAGCTTAAAGAGAAGTTGAGTGCCTATTTTCGAGAGTCGGAGTCGGAAGTAGGGGCAAACAGCAATTCTTCCCTACAGATGTCAGGGTCGAGTCAGTCTCCTACCCCAGAAGAAAATGGGGAACAGCAGCAGATAAGGTCGCAAGACGAAAAGAATGTATTGGAGACGGAAACTGTATCGGTAGAAAGTGAGATAGCAAAAGTTCAACCATTTCCCAATAATAATGCGATATGTAGTTGCCATGACCTTACGACCTCAGGCGATCGCTCTATTTCTCCATCACAACCAGAGGTAGAAAAGTCAGAGAGTGTTGATAGTTTTGGTGAGTTAGATCGAGTCGGGATAATTAGTGATGAAGAAACAGATCTTCGTTACACAGAGCAAATCTCTCTATTTTCTCCTTTACCCGCTCCTTTATTTATAAGTATTCAACGGTGGATGAGATTAAAGGCGATCGTTGGGTTGAATATTACTGATGTGGTTAATGTTAGTAGAGGTTCACCTTTATTCTCCAGACTTTCTATTTTTTGGCAGAGTTTGATGCAGGGTCTGGGATGGAAGAGAGGAGGGGCGATCAATCGATATTGGGAATAGTTGTGCGAGAAGTTTATTTTAATTGTATCATGAGCTTCCCCATCCATAATTTATCGGTGAGTATTTGTGGATAGCTAATAAGTTCTGGATACAGACCGTCTTTTTCAGGCTGTGACGCGGGATGAAAATCTGGTAGCGCGAAAAATGAAAGGAAAATAAAAAGAAAGGTATCAGTTAATGAAACGGTCCCGTTCAACTACTTCAATAAGATCAAAAAATATGCGCTATCTCCGATAATTCAGATACTGGGGTAGGGAAGCGTCTTAATAATGAGCAGAGATTGATTTTCAAAAGTCAAAGTTGCTTCTTTGTGAGAGTCGTTTTGATTAAAAGACCAAGCAGGCACTATGACATTGAGAAGGTCATTTCAAATTGCCGAAAAATAACCAGTAAAGGAATGAATCATGGCTTTTAGTTATTCCAAATTGCCTACGGTAGAGCAGGCTTTTAACCTTTTCACTCCAATTCCTTTAGTAGGACATGAGGGTTCAAATGGTCAACTATCTCTTCTGACGTCGTCATATGATACATTGGGAAAGTTTCCCTCTTTCAGTGTGATGAATGGGAGTAATTTGTTTATTGCAACACCTCATACAGAATCAAGAAAGAAAATAACGTATGGAGTCGATAGTTTGGGAAGCACCGACTTTGGTTTGATTATGGAGTTAGAACCTATCAATCAAAATCGAGTAAAGATCACAACAACAATATGCTCACGAGAGACAAAAGAAAAATTGTTGTCGGGTGCGTCACGAGGAATAATCGATGCGAAAGACGAAAACATCACGAAGTTCTCTCATCTTTTTGATCTCGGATCAGGAAGGCCGCAAATAGTGAGCACAAATGTTATATCAAAACCGAGTCAATTAGGCCTAGTGGCCCCATACTTCGACGACCTTTATGGGCTCACAACCATCCTAGAATATTTTTATTCAACGTCAAATGCTTTTAAACAATTGAGGAGTTTTCGATCGTACGAGGAGATTGATTTGAGTGAAATAGATGCGTTTTGGGAATCATGGACAGAGGCCATTAAAACAGTACTAGTTGCAGCGGGGGGTATTGCGGGAGGCGCAGTAGGAGCGCTCGGAGCAGGTGCAGTAGGAGGCCCATTCGGCGCGGCAGCCGGAGGACTAGCGGGAGCCAATATAGGCGCATCCCTCACAGAGCGAGTAGTCGATTGGTTTATTGCGTAGCGTAGAAGGATGGGTTAGCGATAGCGTAACCCATCGAAACGTTTACTAGTCCGTCTGATCGGTAAGGTACGGGTAGGAAAGCCATTTACAACCCGTGCTGCCGACAGAGTAAAATCAAGCGCCCCAGACCGTAAAACGCGATGACCCACGAAGATAAAAAGCCAAAGACATAACCATGTCGGTTGGCAGAAATCCCACCTTTCGCCCATCGACACCAGCGTTGAAAATATGCCTCAATACGCTCATCGGGCGCACCTAGCTCGTAAAGCCGACCTGCGATTCGTTCTCTCGAAATGAGTAGAAATATTCAAGGATGAGAGGCTTGGAAAAGACGGGAGCAATCCCAATCGAACCAAGACAACTTGATAGCTATGTAGGTGAGGGTTAAAACCCAAGTCCTATCCCACAGGTGCAGTGGTGAAAGCACGACCCCTACCGAGGAGACTAGCTATCAAATTGGTAAAGCGGGGCGAAAGAAGGTAACTGACAGCCTAGGTCGGTCATCCCTTTAGCAGGAACCCACGAGCAGCGAAAGCGAAGATGCACTCGAATCATCGTGATGCGAAACCAGCGAAATAAGGCTATGCGCGCTGGAGCCAAAAGGCGACGGATTAGGGGCTGATAAATGTCGGCGTTATCAGAGGAGAGGCGACCTCTGGGTATCCCGACAATGAAAGACCGTGCCTTGCAAGCGTTAGTCAAACTGGTATTAGAGCCAGAATGGGAAGCGCGATTCGAGCCGAATTCATACGGGTTTCGTCCAGGACGCTCGTGCCACGATGCGATTGAGCAAATCTTCCGGGCAATCTGTCAAAAAGCCAAATATGTGCTGGATGCTGATATTGCCAAATGCTTCGATCGCATCAACCATGAAGCGCTGCTCAACAAATTAAATACATTCCCCACCTTGCGCCGACAAGTTCGAGCCTGGTTAAAAGCGGGAATGATGGATGGCAAGCAGTTGTTTCCCACATCTGAGGGAACTCCCCAAGGCGGGATTAGTGCGCTACGAAGCGTACAAAGGTAATGCTCAAGGAGAGCGAAAACTACCAAGAGATAGTGCATTCCCTCATGCACTAAGGCTGACCCAGCAAGCAGGGGACAATGAGCGAGAACCTGTTTGAAGCC
>JAAHGL010000083.1 GCA_010692635.1 Symploca sp. SIO2C1
GTCTATAGAAGCTTATTTTCCTTGCACTTTGATGGGAAATCTCTGAGTAACCTTGGGGAATGGAAGTGCTCACCCACGAGGATAAATGCTTCATTCCTTCTTACTTGTTACTTTTTACTTGTTACTTGTTACTTATTCAGCAAGCCCTAACTAACTGCTTGAGCATCCCGCAATTTCTGGGAATAGAAGGAAGCAGACTCATCTCCCCTACTACATTCAGCAGCAAACTTAATTAAATGATGACCGACTAAACCAATGTGGATGATGCGTTCAATATTCCCAGATTTCAGTGCTGGTAGAGCCATTTTCCAGAAAGTATCGCGGTAGTTACTCAACAAACCTACCCTGAGCAAAATATTTGTCAAATAAGTCAAGCCTTTACGAATATTTGCCGAAGAAGTACGAGCAGGACTATTGGGAACTTCTATCCTATTAGGATAAGTATGCTCAGCGTTGTAGGCAAACCGCTCATACAAAAACTCTGGTTGATAGGCTTCAGTAATACAACGACGCCACATAGCAATCACCTGCTCATAGGGCAGCAAAAACTCGACATTTGACTCGCGATTAGTTTCTAATAACAGCCTTCCTTCTTCTTGCAACCTACGCCATAAAGGAGTCCGAGGTAAAGCATGGAGCAAATTAATTGTTAGCATCGGAATCTGAGACAAGCGAATAAATTCCAGAATCCGTTCTGCCGTATCAGGTGTATCAGTATCCAGTCCAATAATGATGCCCGATACTACCTCCATACCATAGCTATTTAAAGTCTTAATCGCTTCGAGAATCGGCATACTGAGATTCTGTTGCTTAGAAATAGCCTTGAGTGCATCTGTTTCCGGTGTTTCAATGCCACAAAAAACCGTACAAAAATAGGCTTCCCGCATCATTTCCAGCAACTTGGGACTTTGAGCCATATTCAAAGTAGCTTCACAGGCAAATTGCAGGGGATAGCCATTGCGCTTTTGCCAGTCAATCAAGTGAGGTAGCAGTTCCATTACTGCACGGCGATTCCCCACAAAGTTATCATCAACAAAGTATACTGAACCTGGATTCCCTGCTGCCCTAATCGCATCCAATTCAGCTAGTACCTGTTCAGGAGTCTTAAGACGAGGATTACGACCATAGAGTTCAGGAATATCACAAAATTCACACCGATAGGGGCAACCACTGGAAAACTGAATATTAGCCAGGAAATATTGGTTGATATCTAGCAGATGATAGGCAGGAATGGGAAATTCACTCAGGGGCAAGCGTTCCTTAGTTTCCAAGCGAATTTGTTGAGGAGGACGTTCGTGATGTTGGTCTAAGTACTCAATCATCTCATCAGTGGCGTCTCCGAGTTCCCCTATATGGACAATATCAAACTCAGGGTAATATTCAGGACAACCAGATACCGAAGGACCACCGACAACAGTGATTTTCCCTGCTTGATGAGCAAGTTGATTAATCTTATTAATCTGGGGACGCTGAATGTGCATGCCACTGACAATTACTACATCAGCCCACTGATAATCAGCTTGAGTTGCCAAGCGCACATTCTGATCAAGAAAACGCACTTCCCACTCTTGAGGTAAGTAGGAAGCTACTAGTAAAATACCTTGAGGTGGCATAAAAGCCTGCACTTTCTTACCCATTAGAGGGTAGGCGTGGTGAAGAGTGCCAAAAGATCGGCTGTACTTAGGAAACAAACAAAGGATGCGTCGGTGATGGCGGGGAACATAGGGAGTTCTCCCGGTAGTTTTTTCCGGAACTGGCTGCTCAAAAGACTTTACTGTAGTAGCCGTCATTTCAACTCCCTCCTCACAACAGTCAATGTGAGTATTTTAACCGTAACCGCGAGGGGGGAGATAGGGACATCGGGAGATGGGGAAGCTAGGGACATCGGGAGATGGGGAAGCTAGGGAAGCTGGGGAAGCTGGGAGAGACAAGGGAGAAGTTCTCAAACAACAAATGACAAATAACAAATGACAAACAACAAATGACAAACAACAAATGACAAATGACAAATGACAAACAACAAATAACAAATGACAAAATAGCATTATTTGGTACTAGTGCCGATCCGCCAACTGCTGCTCATCAAGTGATTCTGAGCTGGCTTTCCCACCACTACGAGCAAGTAATAGTTTGGGCGTCGGATAATCCTTTTAAATCTCACCAAACTACTCTAGAACAGCGATCGCAAATGCTACAGTTACTAATAGATGAGATAGACTCCCCCTACCAAAACCTGGGAGTCTATCCAACCCTGAGTAGTCCCAGAACCTTGGAAACAGTGGCAAAAGTGAGGCAGCAATGGGGAATACAACCAGAACTAACTCTGGTAGTTGGTTCTGACTTGTTATCTCAAATGCCTCAGTGGTATCAAATTGAAAAACTGTTAAACCAAGTGGGATTGCAGGTAGTACCTCGTCCAGGATATGCCATCAAGGAGCAAAATTTAGAACAGCTCAGGAAACTAGGAGCAGAAATTGCGATCGCGGATGTGCAAGTACCAGCAGTTTCCTCTACAGCTTATCGTAACCAGGGAGACACTAAAGCTGTAACGGCTCCCGTTGAAGACTATATCCAACAAGAACAGCTGTACAAATTCCCGAAACAGACTCTAAGGGAATAGGGAGATGGGGAGATGGGGAGCTGGGGAAGCTGGGGGAGCTAGAAGAGATAAGAAGACGTTTCCAATTCTCAATTAGCAATTCTCAATTAGCAATTAGCAATTAGCAATTAGCAATTAGCAATTCTCAATTTTCCAAAATGAAATCCCTCAAGAAATTTTGTGTTGCTCTGTTTGACAAAGAGTTGATGCCAATGGCACTGAAGGTGTCTCTAGTTGTCGGTTCGATACTCTTTACCATCAATCACGGCTCAGCGCTGGTGCAAGGTAAGATGACGAGCGAGCGCTGGTTGTCTGGATTGCTCACTTATTTAGTTCCCTATTCTGTTAATATCCACGGGCAATATACGATGAGGGGGCGCTCTGGGGAGTACAAAAATTAAGCTCATCCCACGACTAAAGTACTTGGGATTTCGCGTTATTTGTTGTTGGTTGTTATTTATAAAGATATTTATCGGTATTAGGGATTGTTTTTACATTACGTTACATTTACTAATCATTGACAGGAATATTCTTTGCTCAAATAATATTCTCTATTCGATTATGGTTATGGCAACTTGAGTAAAAATTTAATATTTTCTATATCTGAAGGTTGATGTTTTTTTGAAATCCAAGAGGTAGAATAATAAGACTCGACTCTAAATACCGAAGAGTCAACAAACGAACAACCATGCCTAAAAATCAGAACTTTGCCTTCAATACATTATTAGTCAACATATTCTTAATTATTTCTTCAAAATCTTGATACTATAGTTATAAAAGCTATCTTTCTTGCCTGTTATGGCTGGGCGTATTTTGCTAAACAATTCACAACTTAGTTTTGATGCTGACGGAAATGGGCTAGATCCTATAGTCATTCAGCAAGCTCAGGAATTAATTTATGATTTTTTTATAAATACTGTTAATCAATCTCCCTCGGAAACAGTTTTGTTAGAATTCAAGGCTTTATTTATTGATGGAGAAGAATTAGTTAATTCAAATGTAGTTCAGGCTCTAGGTAAAATTATAGTCAATCAAGAGGAGCAAGTTTTTGTTAACACTATCAAAAGAACTTGCTATATTCTGATTAATAACTGGTCTTCCAAGAGAAATTATCAAGCAATACAAACACTGATTGAAAGTCTAGGGGAGTCAATCAATCATCAGCCCAAGTTAGCTCAAAATTTAAATCTTCTGAGAAGTTGGCTGAAAAATTTTATTAATAGTGAAGACTATCAAGAAATTAAACTATTTGCTTCTGCCTACAATACTCGGAATTATGGTTATTGGAGTCATCGCTTCACTTCTTATTTATTAGTTCCTCAGTACCTCAATACCAGTAATCCGATAGAACAGCGAGAACTAGCTAGAAAAACAGTAAAACAAATTAAAGAAAGGTTCAATTTTGACCTAGCTATGTACACAGTTCGCTGTGATTCTCCCAGTTTAGAGGAAGAAAGCCGCAAAGAAAAATATATTAATCCCACAGGTATAGAAGAAGATGGATTAATTAATCTAATTAAACAAATTGTCGCGAAAAATCTTTTGTTTAGTTATACTAACTATGCCAATATATTCATACAACAAACAAAAAATATAAATTATAATGATTTCAAGCAGAATCTACAAAAATACTTAGTTTTTTCTATTAAGAATGAGAATATTATAGAAGTTTTCAATACAAGCTTATCTCAAAAGTTAGAAGAGCTGTATCAATCATATGATCAAGAAAAATTAAGTGTTGATTTGTTGATACGAACCTGTAGAAGGGTTATTGAATTTTTACTCACTGAGGATAACCATGAACCTTCTCAATTATTCATACTACTTGCTAATCAGAATAGCCCTCTAGATATCGTAATTCCCCTACTGAAAATAATTCTGATCTGTAAATATGTTCGGAACCATCTAGATGCTTGCCTTGCTCAATTAATTCGCTATTACGAAAACTATCCAGAAGATGAATGTCAGTGGTTTATTAATTTTTTGGAAGTTTTTAACATAGTATTTGCTATTTATACTGAAAATGTTCAGTATAGTTTAGTCAAAGTAAAAGATGCTAATCCAGATAATAAAAAAATTATCGATTTCGACAGCTACCGCATCTTTCCTCAGTTAAAAGGCGTTGACTTGCAGGATGCTGATCTTAGCGGTGCTGATATACGTGGTACTAATTTAAGTGATGCTGATCTACGAGGTGCTAACCTGAGCAGTGCTAACTTAAGCGATGCTAACTTGAGTCTTGCCAAACTCAAAAGAGCCAATTTGAGTAATGCCATACTCAATAGTACAAAATTAACAGTAGCTCACTTGCAGAATGCTGATTTAAGCGGTGCTAGTCTTTGGGATGCTGATCTGCGTCGTGCTCAACTACATCAGGTTAATTTCAGTGGTGCTAGTCTAATAGCAGCTCAACTGAGTAATACGAATTTACGACAGGCTAATCTCAGGAATGCCAATCTCAAAAGTGCTAACCTTAGTAGATCTAACCTCAGGGAAACTATTCTACGCCATGCAGATCTCAGAGGTGCTAAATTCACAAATGCCTGCTTAAGCAAGGCGGATTTGAGCAAGGTAAATCTGACTGATGCTGACTTAAGCCAAACTGAGCTGCAAGGCGCGAATCTTAAGGGAGCTAATCTGAACGGTGCCCAGCTCAGTGGAGCCAACCTCAGTCGAGCTAATCTTAATAGTGCTAATCTCAGCCGTGCCGATTTAAGCGGTGCAAATTTAAGTAATACGGATTTGAGCTATACTCTCCTACGTCACGTCAATCTGACTGATGCTGACTTGAGGAATGCTAATCTCGTTGGTGCAAATCTGTTTAATACCAATATCGAACAAGCGAAGCTTGATGGAGCCAGAATTTTACGACACTCAGGAATATCTGAAAAAAGGTTATTGGCTCTACAGCAGCACGGAGCAATTATTCAAGAACAAGTCTTTCAAGTTTAATAAAACCCTCTCATAGGTATTACTCTTAAGAAACACGCTCAAAGCTAATGGCTAATAGCTAATAGCTAATGGCTAATAGCTAATAGCTAATGGCTAATGGCTAATGGCTAATCTCTGAATAAACACTGAGTTAAGAGTCAGGTAACAGGGAATAGAGTAGTTTCTGACTTTTTTTTAGGCAAAAAAACTCTTGTTCCTCCTGCCTCGGAGCCTCGGAGCCTCCTGCCTTCTAACGCTCATTACTTCCCCCAGCAAACCCATAGCGTGCAGTTTTGCTCTCGGCGAGATAGACACTAGTCATGTATACCATATAGACAAAACCATTTTCGTCACAATAGCGATCGCATAATTCCTGCAAACCACAGATAAGTTGCTGCTGCGCTTGGGGTTCTCTAGAGATGTAGGAGACACTATTAGCACGACCAATTAGTCCCTCTAAGTCTAACTGCTGTTGGTAAGAAAAGCTGTGCTGAACAACTTCAGGAAATAGGGGACTTACCAGCAGGGGTTCGACAGCAACAAGACGGGATTCAGCGGGATGATTATTAGATACTCTGCGTACTAAATCACTATAACCACAGGTAAACTCATCCTGGCGATCGCGATTATTCCAAACTACTGCTAATCTTGCCCCTGGTTTAAGGATACGATGAAACTCTTGTAGGGCAGGTTTGGGGTTAAACCAATGAAAAGCCTGGAAGCAAGTTACCAAATCTGTTGAAGCAGTTTCTAGGTTAGTTGCTTCTGCTGTACCCCCACTAAACTCTATCAGAGGATGGGGTTGAGCCTCCTGTCTCATGGCTGCATTCGGCTCAATCGCCAGTACCCGCACACCCCTGTGAGCCAGCAGACGGGAGGAAATTCCTGTACCAGCGCCAACGTCTGCCGCTACAATTGACGATGGTTTGCCTAGTCCCTCTAAAATAGTTGCGATCGCAGCGTCTGGATAGCTCGGTCTATACTTTCTATAATCCCCTGCTTGCTCAGAAAAACGACTCAAAGGATTCATTTGATGTAGTGGTATTGCTTCCGGGTTAGTTTCATGCATCGGGAATCACTATGAGGCAAACATCTGGCACGTCACTTTTACTCAATGATAAAGTAATGATTTATTTTTGTTGGCTACAGAGAATATACTGAATAAGGTGTAGCGTTACACTATATGGCAAATCACGAACATCTCACTTTACTCAAAAGTTCTATAGCTGATTGGAACGAGTGGCGGGAAAAAAATGCTCAAATCAAGGTGAACCTGATGCAGGCAGAACTTGAGGGGTTTAACCTTAAAGGAGCTAATCTTAAGGGAGCTAACCTAAGTTGGGCAAATCTCAAAGGAGCCAATCTTAAAGCCATCAACCTCCAAGGAGCAACTCTCGGCTGGGCAAATTTCAGCGGAGCCAACCTTGAGCAAGCTAATCTCACACAAGTTAATTGTATTAATACGAACTTCCGCCAAGTAAATTTCTGGAAGGCAAACCTCAGCAGTGCCAATCTCAGTCGGGCTATTCTTATCCGAACACATCTGTATCAAACCAACCTGAGTAGAGCTAATCTCAGTCAAAGCTATTTGAGTGATGCCAATCTCAGCGAAGCTAATCTCAGCGATGTAAACCTGAGTCGAGCCAACCTTAGCAGAGCGAATCTCAGTAATACCAACCTCACTAATGCTAACTTGAGCGATGCCAATCTTACCAATGCAAACCTTACTAACGCGAACCTGAGCGATGCAGATCTTACTAATGCAAACCTTACTGGAGTAAACCTAGAATCAGCAACACTAACTGGAGCAATTATGCCTGATGGTAGAAAGAATTTAGAATTTAGAATTTAGAATTTAGAATTTACGGATAATGTTAATTAAGCAGATACCATAAACCTTACAGCCTTCTGCCTTCTGCCTTCTGCCTTGTTATACTAATGACTACCAAACCAAAAATTATTGTCTTAGATGATGATCCCACAGGTTCCCAGACAGTTCACAGTTGCCTGCTGCTGACACGCTGGGATGTGGATACCTTGAAATTGGGACTTAAGGACGATTCCCCAATCTTTTTTATCCTAACGAATACTAGAGCACTGACTCCAGAGCAAGCCGCAGCAGTTACCAGAGAAGTCTGCCATAACCTCAAAATTGCTTTAGAGGCTGAAGGAATTGAAGATTTTCTGGTGGTAAGTCGCTCTGACTCAACCCTGCGGGGACATTATCCTGTAGAAACAGACGTAATTGCAGAAGAAGTGGGACCTTTTGATGCTCATTTCTTAGTACCAGCTTTTTTTGAAGGAGGACGAGTCACCCGTGATAGTGTCCATTATTTAATCATTGATGGTGTACCAACACCAGTACATGAAACCGAGTTTGCCAAAGACTCGGTTTTTGGTTACCATCACAGCTATTTACCAGATTATGTAGAAGAGAAAACTAAAGGTCGTATTAAAGCCAATGCTGTTGAGAGATTTGTACTTAATGATCTTCGCAGCAGCAGTTTAGAGCGCCTCCAGGATCTTAGTGGCAACCAGTGCGGAGTAGTGGATGGGGAAACTCAAGCTGATTTAGATAAATTTGCCGCAGATGTACTAGCAACAGCTGCACAGGGCAAACGCTTCCTATTTCGCTCTGCTGCTAGCATCTTAACCTCTCTGGCAAATCTAGGCCCTCAGCCAGTAGCAGCGGCAGATATGGCTGAGTACGTGCGGCAAGGGAAGCCTGGAGCAGTGATTGTTGGTTCCCATGTTAAAAAGACAACACAGCAACTAGAGCATCTGTTGCTAGAGTCAGGGATTGTCGGTGTTGAGGTGGATGTAGCTCATTTAGTGGATGAGTCGGAAACACAACGAGCAAAGCTCTTAGCAAATATTCTGAAAACTGTCCAAGAAGCTCACACTATTGGTAAAACACCTGTAGTTTACACCAGTCGTGAGGAACTAGTATTTAAAGATATCCAAACCCGACTAGAATTTGGCACAGCAGTTTCTGCTTTATTAATGGATATCGTGCGGGGATTGCCAGCAGATATCGGGTTTTTAATTAGTAAAGGGGGAATTACTTCCAACGATGTTTTGAGTACTGGTCTAAATTTGAGATCAGCACGACTATTGGGTCAAATTATACCCGGATGCTCAGTCGTGCGCACATCTAATGACCATCCCCAGTTTCCCAATTTACCTGTGGTGCTATTCCCTGGCAATGTAGGAGATGCTGATGCTTTAGTTACAACTTACCAACGGTTTAAGGGGAGTGGGGATTGAGTAGGGAGATGGGGAGATGGGGGAGACAAGGGAGAAATCTCGTTACAAAAGTAGGTTGAGTTTCGCTTTTACAGCAGGTAGCCCTCAACTCTCAAAAGTTGACTTTCATCTGTCCGCTGCCACTCGGTGTTAGCTGGGGATTGGCGACTGAAGACAAGGAGCATTTTGCTTAACCTCAAGGCTGAACAGTTCTGGGAAGTGAGAGAAGCGCTGGAGAAAAGGGAACTGGCGATCGCACCATTGGGTGATTACCAGGAGGAACTGATGGAAGATACTCAAGTAGCATTTTACTAACAACCTTGCTGAGATGTAGTATTGTTAGGCATAATTGTATTACACAAATTAATACCTTCCACACTTTGTATATCCTCTGTTTTTGTACCAGGTATTCCTCTTAAGTCAACATTACTCAAGTTAGCCCCCTCTAATTTAGAAGCACCCAAATTAGAGCCACTTAATTTAGCCTTACTAAGGTCAGCATCAATCAATTTTGAACGACTCAAATCGGAGCTTCTTAGATCAGCATTTCTTAAAATAGCACCTTCCAAATTAGCTATAGGAATCTCTGCATGGCGCAAATTTGCATCTTCTAAGTTAGCATTACTTAAATCAGTAGAATGCAGCTGAGAAGAATAGAAGTTAGCCCGACTGAGATTAGCCCCATTTAACTTTGCACTAGGTAAATAACTATAAGATAAGTTAGCACCGCTCAAGTTAATAGCAATCATTTGGGCATCAATGAGAGATGCTTTTTCTAATTTAGCATTACTGAGATCTGCATCGTTTAAAATCGTCTTCTTAAGTTCAGCACCACTCAAATCAGCACCACTCAGATCAGCACCACTCAGATCAGCATCATTTAAATTAACACCACGTAAATTACAGTCTGAACATTTCTTAGTATCCATTAACTGTTTAAGATGTTTAGGGTTAAAGGTTTCACCAGTATCAGACTCAGAGCCATCACTTTCAGGTTCAGGTTGAGGTTGACTATTCCTAGATTCAGATTGCTCAGATTCACTAGAAGATAATTGATCGTCCTCATCTCCAGTCAAGGTTTGAGTAAATGTTTGGACTTGTTCTACAGTCCAATAAACCACTACTGTTAGTCCTATTCCTGAACTCAACAAACCTATAAGAGGAAATAGTAGACAAAATCCTGCTACTATCCAATTGCCACTACTAATATTAAGACTTACATATCTAATATAATCTCGTCCTACCTGAACTAAATCTCTACCAGAGTTTCCAGATTGATTAGTATTTTGACTTACTTCAGATTTTGGCTTCTCTCCGGATTGATTATTACTCATAAATAGTTAAGCAAGCTGTTCCAGTTTTCGTAAGCATCAACTGCAATCGACTCATACTTAATAAATTTCCAGAGAATTTCAATTAAGTTGTGCTTGGGTGAGTAAGGACTTATGGTTTTTTTATCGGTGATGTATTAGGTGTTGGTTGTTCCTGCCCTGATTGGGTATTGATAGGATTTGTAATCCGCCCAACACCTAGTGTCCAGGCAATTCCTCCTAGAGCAACAACGCCAATGAGAAAAAATGGAATCAAAAACTTAACATTACTGGTGTTTGTATAATCCCCCCCAACCTGTATGACATTTCCTCCTCCTTTAGCTTTTTGTATTGGTTTCTTGTTAGACTGATTTTGGTTCATGATCTTGTTTTTACTGTAACAAGTGAAGTCTGTACTTCACAAGTATGAGAATTACTATAGAAGTTTTTTTGTCAAAAAAACTTCTGTATTCCTCCCCCTGTTATCTGTTCCCTATTCCCTGTTACTTTTGAATACTAGTCAAGATTTACATCCCAGATTAAAACGCTATATAGCCGTTTTTTACACTAGTATCATAATCGAGACTTCCTAGGTTTGGCAAACTTTTTTTTCACTTAGTACTTGATAAATTTAAGAAAGCTGGACTGTCTTACAAGTAAAACAAAATTTCCTTAGAGTTTTTTTATTTGGCAGTATCATGATTTCTACATTTGTAAAATTCTACATATTTTTGTAAGACATTGTTTGACAAATATTGTGGATTTTCGTAATTCATTAACTACAGATTGATTAATATCAGAGTTCAGTTCTGTCTTCCTTTAAATCTTATTGATAAACGATATACTGAAGTCAGTATTTACTTTTTGAGATAACCATGAAAATTCAATTTGCAATTCTCGCCACTGTGCTTGGTTTATCCACCCTTGCTATCCCACTTCCTAACTCTCCTGTACTATCACAAGAAGAAACTAGTGCCTCTGAGGAAGATGCCGAACTTGAAAGGTGGATTGAAAAATTAAGCGAAGATGTGAGAGGAATTTTGAATTCAGACGAAAACATCTTGACAGGTGAAGATGCGACAGAAGCTATTCAGAATACAGGTAACTGGGAAGTGGATCTAGTAGATACATATCCTTCGGGAGATACTCCTGGTGGTAGAGATAGAGTCTTCATCAATAAAGACTAACTTACTTACAAATGAGTACCACAATAAGTATAATTTCCTGGGTTTATAGATATTTGTATGCCCATTATTCTCAATTCTTGCGCCTTATGATATTAAATCCGGTTTCTATACCCCCCTAACACTCTATGCAACATTTAACCGTGGGTTTTCATAGCCGGATTTAGTATAAGTGCGTTTTCATAACCGGATTTAGTATGATAATTAAAATTAACCTGAAATTTCAATGACGCGGTTTGCTCACGATCAATTTGCCAAAGACTATTTAGAAGAATTGTTAGCTCCTTTCGGTGAGGTGAAAGCGCCTCGTCGTGTTCCAGGGGAAGTCAGAGAAATTGATGTTTGGTTTGCCCCTAATAACCTAACTCAGGCAAATACAGAAGCTTTGGGATTACTGGGACGTTTGGCAGCAACACCTGCAGCATTTGAACCATTCCGGAATCCTGCCACCCCCACAGATATCTGTAATTGCCTTCTGAAGCTGCTGATGATGCGGGGGGAGTTTCAACGCCGAGCTAACCGAAATCAAGAGCAACTACAACAGGAGAGTTTACCTCGTCTGTGGATTCTGTCTCCAACAGCTTCCGAGACTCTGTTGAATGGTTTTTTCGTTAGAATAGATGCTGATAATTGGGGAGAAGGAATCTATTTTTTCGGAGACTATCTGCGGACAGCAATTGTAGTAATTCATCAGTTGCCAAGAACCTCCGATACTCTCTGGATTAGACTCTTAGGTAGAGGAAGAGTTCAAGAACAAGCAATTGATGAAATCAAAAAACTGCCTCAAACCCATCCCTTGCGGCTGAATGCTCTGAAGTTATTGACAAACTTCAGGGCCAATCTACAAACAACAGAAGATTTAGAGCTTGAAGAGGAAAATCTAATAATGAAATTATCACCTTTATATGTGCAGTGGGAAGAAGCAGCTCTCAGAAAAGGAGAACAACGGGGAGAACAACGGGGAGAACAACGGGGAAGACGTCTGATGATTAAGAGTATGCTGGAAGTTAAATTTGGGATCGGGGATAGCGAATTATCCCAAATTGTTGAGCCTTTAAGTCAACTACCAGCTAAGGAAGCTACGCAATTGATTCTCCAATTATCCCGTGAGGAATTATTAGCTCGATTTAGGACATGAGAATAATTCACCACAAAGTCACAAAGAACACAAAGAAAATCTCTACCTTCATGTAGTCAAGCAATGCCAGAGTTACAAAAGTAGGTTGGGTGGAGCAAAGCGAAACCCAACGCCAATTCTCTACTGTTGGGTTTCGCTTTTGGTGATTGGGGAGAGATTTTGGTCACAGTTTGAGCAACGCTTCACCCAACCTACAGCTACAGCCCTATTTTAGTAGCTTGAAGTCCAACAGTACCATAGTGCAAGAACCAGTATCCGAAACCGAACAAAGCCAGCACAACTAAAATAGCGATCGCAATCGGTTTGAAATTGGGTGGTTTATCTGGCAGATTACCTGTTACTTGTATCGTTTCTAGGGGGAATTGGTCGAGTAATTCGTCAGCTCTTGCTTCCTCTTGAACCACGAGATGAAGACCAGGCCAGATATATTGGTAATTATAGGCATTGGCTCCATGCTTAACACCGCCAAAATTTTCAAATAAAGCATCGCTGAAATACTTAGTTTCGGTTACCGCTTGATTGTGAAAAGCAACCAAAGGAGGCTGAGTCTCTTCATTGGAAAGGGAAAAGTAAATTTTCTTGTGTTGACTAGCAATATAGTCAAAGTTAGGTTTTCTTTGCCAGAATGAGCGTTTAACCCAAGACTGGGGTTTAACAATTTTGTCGGCAGCTCCGTGCATAATTCCAACGGGGACATTTAACTTACTACCACTGTCACTGATCTTGATTGGTGCTGCTGTAAACGGAGACTGGAATAGTTTTAAAATCCAGACGGCTATGGGAGGAATTCCCATCTCAGTACTGGGAGCAGGATCGGCTGTAATAATTTGCTTGGCAGAAAACTTTTGCTGAGCTGGAGTGATATAAGCAGGCCAACTTAAGGCTAATAATCCTCCCAGAGAATGACCGAATACATAGACATCAATCTCTTTTTGTTCCAGTTCATGATTTTCTTCACAGAGCTTTCCCCAAGCCTGTTCAGTCAAAGCGATCGCGTTTTCCATCCATTTCCTAGGCTTCTGTACAAGACTCAAGAAGACAGTGTCAATCAAATTGATTAGATGTTTGCCATAGGTGCCCTTAAACCAATAAATCAACTTAATAATTGCGATCAACAATAGTAAAGCTAGAGCAACACGAAGGTATGCAAAACGACTAGGTTGACTGAGTTTTCCTTCAATACCAGGAACTGACTCCGACTCCTTTTGCTCTTCACTAAAAAAATCATCGATTGCAAAACTGTCACCTTTCACGATTAAGTCGCGCACCAGAGATGAGTAAAAGCCGAAATAGTTCTTTTCTTCTGTGCCTTTTACCTTGGTTTCATCTTCTATTTTGTTTGGATATTTACTCTTTTGAAAATCGGGAAATAATACGTAATATCTTCGTTTTTTAACTAATCGTTCTAAATGCTGCTGGTAGAATCTCGGCATGCATAAAGCAAAGCCATGCAGATAAACAACTACCTTGACTTTTCCTTGTTCATCTTCGTAAGGCGAGTCAGGAGCAAATACTCGAATAAAGTTACCTTTGATATGTCTACCTGACTGATAGATTTTATAACCTTCTTTTTGTATACATTCCCATTTGATGCCCCTATCTGGACTTGTAGAATCTACCATCAATCTATGCTCCTACAGTAGCTAAAGAATTACTGTGTTTATCAATGGATAATTGATAATCGGTCATTAAACGATTACCAGGTATAACCGCTGCATACCATCAACCGCTTTCTACTGCTTCAATATAGGTATAGTGGGCAATAGGACTACTTATCAGATTAGATAGTTGACTACTAGACAGAGGTACTGAATTTAGTATAACTGCACTGTTCTTTTTGATTGTGCCAACAACTCGATGGATTTTTTTGCTCTTTTTACAAAAAGTAACTTTTATTTTATCCAACCCTCATAGATTTTTCGGTTTCATGGTGAAAACTGTATTTTGAGTTACATAATAGACATTAACTATTACACAAAAGCCTTATTAAATATTGCAAAAAAAGTTTTGGTAATCACTACCAAATTTTGTAGGATCTCTGTGTATAACTCCAATGAAAATGCCATATGTCTATCACTAAAGATATTTCTTCTACGTTTCGAGATATCAGAGGTTATGCCAAGGCTTATACACCTTTGTTTCCCGAAGAATTAGTTACAGCTGATAGTGACGCGATTAAAGCAGCGATGACTTCTAGTGATAAAGTCCGGGTATTTCGTAAGCGAAACTGGCTATTTCGCTCCCTATTCATCGGTTTTGAACCACTTGTTAATCAAATACAAATTGGGTTTATTCTCTATCCAGGTGCATTTGTTGAACCCAAAGCTTATGCACCGATTGCCCGTGTCATGGCGGATCAAGGTTATTATGCAGCTGTGACTACCCCACCCCTAGAACTGAGCCTGCTTGATGTTGACTTAGCCGACGAGGTGAAACACTATTGGCGTAATAAGGTTGATGTCTGGACATTATCCGGTCATTCTTTAGGTGGTGTGGTTGCAGCAGCCTATGCAAATGATCATTTCCAGCCAGAATATAAACTGAAAGGATTAGTGATGCTTGCCTCCTATCCATCGGATAATCCTATCTTAGATGGAGATGTGAGTGATGATCCTTTTAAGGTTGCCTCCATCTACGGTACAGTCGATGGTCTCACAACGGTGGATGAGATTGAAGAGCATAAATGTTTGTTACCCTCAACTACTACCTATATACCCATTCAAGGGGGAAATCACACCCAGTTTTATTATGGGAAAAAGTTACAGAAGGGAGATAATCCAGCGGAAATTAGCCGGAATCAGCAACAAGAAATCATTCGCCAGCAGATTCTCAAAGTGTTGGTTTCAATTTAGCTATTGTGATCAAGTCAAATGGGAATGCTCAATAGTCTTCTATTTAAACAATCAAAAACAAGCTTGTCTTTTTTCCTGAAAAGAACCTAAGAGGATGTTTGAAAAGTCATACTGAACCTCAAGCTAACCTAGGGGACTGAGGAAAGGGAGGCGCGCAGACAGGGAAGAATTCCCAATTCCCAATCCCCAAACAACAAAGGACAAACAACAAAGAACAAAATTTGTGAGGAACTATAACACTTTTGCTCATAATGGGACAACCTGTTAGAAAATAGCTCTACAACTCTAGTGTGACTGCAATGCGAATTTTAAATCGACTCCCTCAGTCTGATACGGCAACAAAACAACGCATTCTCCAAGCGGCACAGCGTTTGTTTGCCCTTCGGGGGTATGACGGTACAACAACCCGCGATTTAGCTAGTGCAGCTGGGGTTGCAGAAGGTACTATCTTCCGTCATTTTGATAATAAAAAGGCTATTTTGATTGAAGTAGCAACTCAAGGTTGGGTAGAAATCCTCACAGATTTACTCACCGAACTCAGTGAAATGGGTAGTTATAAAGCTGTGGCGCAAGTGATGCGGCGACGGATGATACGGATGCGAGAGAATTCAGATATGATGCGGGTCTGCTTTATGGAAGCACAGTTTCATCCTGAATTACGCGATCGCATTCACTCAGAAGTGATCATTAAAATGACAGATGTTGCTGAAGCCTTCTTTGAAACCGCTATGGAGCGAGGCATCTATCGTCGCACCAATCCAAAGATAGTTGCTAAAGTGTTTTTAGGTATGTTTGCTGTTGCTGGTTTCAGTGACGACACAATCATGGAACCAGGAGCTTCCCCTCAACAAATGCAAGAAATGGCAGAAGGGATTGCTGATATTTTTCTCAATGGTGTGTTAGCCAAAAACTAAGAGCGAATGGCTAACTCTCTAGCTTGTTTAACCCATCCGGCTACTTCATCTACCCCAGGACAGAGATCTCGACGGTGCATGGTTGCCACCTGTAGTCGTAAAATTTGTTGGTGTAATCTGTGGGCAGGAGTCTGAGCGAGTTGTGTAACTGAGCAAATCCCAGCATGTAACAATAATCCACAGTACTGGCAACCGATACTCGGTATGCGAGCTAAATCTGCTAGAGCAACCCATTTGTTTACGTACTGAGCCTTAATGTGCAGCTGATTGGCAAGGATTTGCTTTGATTGGGGAGAGCTAGCTACCTTAAGTAGTTGTTTAGTGCTAGTAATACCTAATTCTTCTAGCAGAGATTGCTCCTTAATTCTCATTCCAGGCAGTTGCTCAATCGACCAGTTAGCCGCTTGGATCTTACTGTGCTGAGGTTTTGGTTGAGCAGGCATCTGGACTAGGGTAAAAACCTTTCTATCTTACCCTTAAAATGTAACTCATAATTCTCAGAGGAATAGGGATTGCAGTTCGTACCGCTACGCTAACCTGTTATTAGTTATTAGTTATTAATTGTTTGTGAAGATTAATTTTTGTGAGCAATTTGGCTGCAAGTTTGATCTAATTTACTCTAAAAAAAGAGAATAGGGAGCAGTTAAGGAGAGTAAAGTAACACAATAAGAAGAGGTAAAGGAAAAATATAGATCCTACACTCTCCTTATCTCCCCTAAGTTTTCTTTGAGAGATGCCAGCTTGATCTTAGTCGGCAAGGGGTGCAAGTATGATTGATAAAGAATTTGGGCTGGAAGTTCAACGTCAGAAGCAACCAATAGTGTGTAAAAGAACCAGGGACTTTTCTAAGCTGGCAAAAATTTCTGATCAAAGGATTATCGGAGATTTAAGTGGTCAAGATTTGAGTGGTCAAGATTTAAGTGATCAAGATTTAAGTGGTTTCAACTTTAAGAATGCTGATCTTAGTGGTGCAGATCTCAGCGAGGCTAACCTAAATCTTGCCAACCTCAGCGGAGCCAATCTCAGCCTTGCCTATATGAGAGGAACGAACCTAATCAGTGCTAACCTTAGCGGAGCCGAACTAATTAGTACTGAGTTACTCGGCGCAGAGCTCTGTAGCGCCGATCTTAGAGGTGCAGATCTCAGCGGCGTTAACCTCAGAAGTGCGGGTCTCAGCGGCACTAATCTCAGTAATGCTAACCTCAGCTGTGCTGAGTTGAGCCGTGCAGATATTAGTGGTGCTAATCTTAAAAATGCTTTCCTTAGAGGTGCAGATTTCAGTGGTGCTAATCTAATCAGTGTCGATATGAGCAATGCTTACCTCAGCGTGACCAACTTTAAAGCTGCCTACTTGATTAGTGCTAATCTCAGTGGTGCTTATTTAAGAGCTGCTTATCTCAAAAATGCCAATTTAAGGGATGCTAATTTGATTGATGCCAACTTGAATAATGCCGATCTTAGAGGTACTATCCTCAAACGTACTAAACTCAGCCGTGCAAAAGTCAAGCAAGCTCTATTTGGAGAGAATTCAGGACTTTCTGGGGAAATGAAGTTTAACTTGATACAGCGAGGGGCAATTTTTGAAGATTTGAGCAATCGTAGAGCAGTTTACTATGTCATTTGATCAAGAAAGATTCCACTAACAAATGACAAATAACAAATGACATCTACTGATACCCCGCCGCCTGAATCGAAAATAGCCTCGCATAACTGCCTCCTCTCTCCAACAGCTCCTCATGAGTCCCCTGTTCTACTACTTCTCCTTCTGTCATCACCACAATTTTGTCAGCCATCCGCACTGTTGAGAAACGATGAGAAATTAACACCACCATTTGATGCTTAGTAATCGTGCGAAAGTGATCAAAAATCTGCATCTCCGCTTCTGCATCCATAGCTGCTGTTGGTTCATCTAAGACCAAAATATCTGCCTGAGTGCGCATAAAAGCCCGTGAGAGGGCAATTTTCTGCCACTGACCCCCAGAAAGTTCCTGTCCTCCCCTAAACCAGCGTCCTAACTGAGTGGCGTAACCTTGAGGCATTGACTCAATGAAGGGTCGAGCCATCCCTTTGTCTGAGGCAACTTTCCAGCGTGCCTGATCTTGGATGTGGTCTACATCCCCTACCCCTACATTCTCTCCAACGGTAAACTGATACTGGACGAAGTTCTGGAAAATCACTCCAATTCTGCTGCGCAATACTTCAATATCCCACTCCTGTAAATCTAAACCATCCAAGAGAATACGCCCAGTATCTGGAGTGTATAAGCGGCTTAAAAGCTTGATCAGGGTAGTCTTTCCCGAACCATTTTTACCAACAATTGCCAACTTTTCTCCCGGTTTCAGATGGAGGGAAATGCCTCTTAATGATGGTTGGGAAACTCCTGGATAGGTGAAGGTGACATTCTCAAAGCGTATCCCATCGTTAGGAATAGACCCTCTAGTTGCTCTACCTTCAGGTTGAGGGACATCTTGCTCTAGAAATTCGTAGAGGTTGGAGAGATAGAGGTTATCTTCATACATTCCACCAATTGCAGTGAGAGCTGTAGAGAAAGTAGACTGTCCTTGTCGAAAGACCATGAGATACATTGTCATCTCTCCTAGGGAAATACGATTGGCAATAGTCTCTACTACAATCCAGGCGTAGGCGGCATAAAAGGTAGTAGTACTCAACAAACCTAACAAGTAACTCCAGAAACCCCGACGGATCGTCAGGTTGCAGTCTTCCTGGTATATTTGTTGAAAGGTACGTTGGTAGCGTTGCAGCATTAATGGACCAAGTTGATATAGCTGCACCTCCTTAGCGTAGTCTTCCCTAGCAATCAAAGTTTCTAAATAATACTGCTGTCTATTTTCCGGTGTTCGCCTGCGGAACAAACGGAAGGCTTCCCCAGCAAAGCGCGTCTCGGCAATGAAGGAAGGAATGGCAGCTAGTAGCAGTACCACTACTGCCCAAGCGGAGAATTGTAGCAGCAGCCCCCCATAAGTCACCAATGAAAGCGCATCTCGCCCTAATCCCAATGTGCGTGTCACCAGAGAGAGAGGACGAACGGAGGCCCCTTGTCTGGCCTGATTCATTTTGTCGTAGAATTCTGAGTCCTCGAAATGAGGCAGATCCAAGGTGAGTGCTTTCTCCAAAATCAGCACATTGATCCGTTGTCCTAACAGCACTCGCAATAGGGATTGAGAAACAGTCTGACCCCGCTGACTACCTGCAAGTAAGATTACCGCGATCGCTTCGAGTCCGACATAGCCAAGAGCAGTTAAGCGATCGCTAGTTATCCCTGACTGAGTAGCCACCACCACACCATCAACTATTAGCTTACCTACATAAGCTACTACCGCTGGTAATAAACCCGCCACTAGCGTTAAAATTGCCAGTACCACTGTCAGACGGTGGTTGGTAGTCCAGACCAAACCCAAAGCTTTTCCACTGTATCGGAATACCGATAGGGATTGACTCATTGCCGATGTCGGAAATCTCCATCTCAGACGACGGCGTTTCTTTTGTTTACTCATACTTTTTGGTATAGCAAAGAATGGAAAATTTTCCTCCTGTTTTTTCTCTAGTGCAGCGCGGCGGAAATAAGTGACCAGTTTGAGATCGATAGAATCCTTACTCTATAAACATTCTTAATTCTTAATTCTTAATTCTTAATTCTTAATTCCGCGCAGCGGTACTAGGCTCTTCAGAGGTATTTCGTGATTTTATGTATTAAAAGTTACTGTATTGCTCTTGAAAATTACGAAAATACCGATTGTAGTAGCCAGGGTTGAGAACCTTCTACCCTCTATCCTCTACCTTCTGCCTTATGCCTTCTGCCTTCTCTTAAGCCCCGTCCTTCTCAGGAAAGTGTCAATTTTATAGCAACGTCATGTACCTTTATAGATAAGTCCTTGCACTACCATTTCCCAGTTGGCAATGCTACCTTCTCTGCCTAAAGCACTTCAACCAGAACCTGAGAACAACTTTCCAGATTGCCTGTACATGAAGTTGGAAGGAATTCCAATTCAGCCACAGAACCAGGATCTTGAATTTTGGAAGACACCAACCCAAACGCAGCAGATTAACCTGCAGTTAACTATCAATTTTAGTGAGCAGTGGGAATGGCTAGGGGAAGATCGCATCAAGTTTGGTCTCAAAGGCGGTGAACTGAGGCTAAAGCTGGAAAATAGTGAAATACCTTATGAGTCCCGCACCCTAGCTGGTTATCTGGGACTTTCCCTTCCCCAAAACCGGCAACAATCCCCAAGAACTAAACAAGCAAAGAGTATAGGAATTCGTGAGCGGGCGAAAAATCTTTTTTTCAAGGGATTTAAATCTGATGTTGAGTCAAAATCTAGTTCGGCAAATCAATGCCCGATTTCCTTTTGCCATGTAACGACCAAAATTTCGGAGGAGCATCCTGCTTGGATTTTTGAAGAGGAAAGAGACGAACTGGTTTTAAAAGGCTCACTCAAAAAAGTAAATCTGGCAACCTTGAACATATTGGCATTACCCTGCAGGGTAGAAGCAACTTTTGAAGTTTCTCAGCGAGATGTCTGTTTGACTGGTGCTGAGGGATTGTGGTTGCCAGATATTAGTCGCAATAAAAAGGCTGTATTGGACAGACTAATTGTCCAACGTTTGCTAGAACCAAAATTTAAGCCCTATCTCAGTCGAGCGGAGTTGCAATATGAGTGATGACAAGTCTCTTGAGCATCTGCAAATTATTATTCAGCAAGTAGTGGCTGCGGAAACAGGGAATCTGAAGCAATTAGCTACGATTGCCGGTCTTAACCTAGCTGAAGATTTTGCTGAAGCTAACCTCAGCGATACTAACTTGATCGAAGCCGAGTTGATCGAAGCTGATCTCAGGGGAACTAACCTCAGAGGAGCGAAACTAAGCGATGCTAATCTTAGAGGAGCTGATCTCAGAGGGGCTGATCTCAGAAGAGCTGATCTCAGAGGAGTTGATCTTAGAAGTGCTGATCTCAGAGGAGCTAACTTCAGGGGAGCTGATCTCAAGAATGCTAGATTGGACAGTGCTAACCTGAGCGATACTGACCTCAGCAGTGTAGAGTTGATTGAAGCCGATCTCAGAGATGCTGACCTTAGGGGAGCAAATCTTACCAATAGCAAACTATGCGGTATCAACCTGAGTAATGCCAAATTGAGGGGAACTAACTTAGGCAATGCTGACCTGAGGGACGCTAATCTCAGAGAGGCTTATTTGATGCGTGCCTATCTCGGTGGTGCTAACCTGAGAGGGGCTGATATCGGTGGTGCTAATTTGAGTGAAGCTGACCTGAGTGAAGTCAAACTCAGCCGTGCCAAACTGATGGGTATCAATCTCAAGGGTGCTGATTTGAGCCTTGCTGATCTCGACGGTGCTAACCTAATCCGTGCCAACTTGAGTGGTGCTCATCTATTCGGTACCAACCTGAGAGGGGCTGATCTAATTCGCTGTAACCTCAGCAGTGCTGAACTCAGGGCGACGGATCTTAGGAGCGCTGATCTTAGTCTTGCTGACCTATTCAGTGCAGATCTAGAAAATGCTAACTTGATCCGTGCTAATTTCAACCTTGCCGAGTTAGGCGGTGCTAACTTTAGTGGTGCTGACCTCACTGATGCTGATTTGAGGAGTGCCAATGTCGAGAATGCTCGGTTTGTCAGCAACAAGGGAATTTCTCAGGAGATAAGACTTGTCTTGCTCAAGCGAGGGGCAATTTTTGAAGATTCAACTGAAGAGCGCTCTGAGGTTCTGATCTGATACTAAATCGTATCAACTGTTAGTCAAACACCTGCATTATATGTGCAAAAATGAGATGCACCCAAACAACCAAGAGTTGGGCCGCTATCCCTGTTTGATCTTAAATTGAGGTAAGTGATGGTAAAAGTTACTAAAGAAACCTTCAGGAGAGAGCCATTTTAACCATATTTCTCGACATTTATATTGTAAATTAATAAAATCTTTTTCGGAAAGAGAATTATGAAAATCGATCAACTTTGAAGAAGCTTGATCAATTTCACTTTCTTCTATCCAAACACAATATTCTTTCCAATCAATTAAAAAATCGTAAGGCAAGGTACAGTCTGTATTAATAAAAATTGGAATTCTTCCCATACAAAGGGTTTCGTAAAGTCGATAAGAATAGTTGCCAGAGCCACGACAGCAAAGAATATAGTCACTTTGGATCATATTTTCAATATACTCTTTGCGTCGCTCAATTTCCTCACTTCTTTAGAGACAATTGAATTAATGGGATAGACCCACGTAGCACCTCGAACCCAGAACCAATCATAGGGAAAAAGTAACAACGAATACGGAACTTCCGGACAGCAATGAATGTCTTCAGTTCTATCAATAATACTATCATAGGTATGAAAAACACCTCACCGGAGTGTAAAGTGAGGTGCAAAATATCTAACAATCACTTGTGTATTTATTAGAATGAAGCGTCTTAATTAGGTAGTCCTGATTCATAGATGAGAAATACCTGAGAACCTTACTCACCGAGTAATATTGGCTAGATGCATCTCAGACAGGGGAGCTCCGGAGCAAAGGAGAAAGATCCTGGATTGCTCATAGTGATCATAAAGGGGATTGGAAAGGTCGATTTGGGATAAGACAACCCAGTTGAGTCAAAAATTGGATAACAAAAAGCCCTCGTCCGGTATTCGAGGGCTTGCTCACGGTGCATTTACAGTTCTAGTCTAAAATTGTGTAATGACTTTTGGATGTAGGCTAGATGAAGTTTTGATGAATTTTTCGAGAAGCTTCACACTTTTCTTGACAAGCGCTCCTAATTGGAGATTCGAGTCGCTTCCAATAAGCGAGAGAAGTAAAAGCGCGTGCTAGTCATCTCGTTGCGTTGAATCGAAAAACCGTTGTCTGCCAAGATTTTGATAATGTCAGCCTCTTTGTGCTGGTAAGCACGGGTAGCTTTGCTTGGCCCGGGGAAAAAATCACCGATTTTTTTGAGTACAGTCAGTGCCAAGGTTTTAGGAGCAAAGCTGAGAATCAGGCGAGACTCTGCAAGCTTAGCAAGGTGAGCAATCATTTGCGCTGCTTTATCTTGGGGATAGTGAATTAGCACATCCAAACAAACAACTGTGTGGTAACTGCCACTCAATTCCTCTAAATCCTGTACTACAAAGGTCGGATTATTGCTATTACCCAAACTGTCTTTGGCTCTTTTAGCGGCTTCCCCTGTCATCTTTTCAGAGATATCACTAGCAAAAACTTGAGCACCAGCTTCTGCAAGAGGAATGCTCAGGCTACCCACGCCACAACCAGCATCACAGATAGATAAGTCTGCTAAATTGCCATCTGCTCTTAACCAACTAAGGACTTTATCCACTGTTTGCTGATGCCCAGTGCGGATATCCAGCTGAACTTTGTTTACCTCACCATCACCGTAAATCCGTCGCCACCGGTCAAAACCGGTAGCATTGAAATATTCTTTGACAACTGTCTTATCATCAACTGTATTCATTTTACTTAAGGATTCGGGACGGTTTAATACTTTATCAGTTGTTAGTGACGTTCTCCCCAAATTGCTGCTAATACAAAGGTATTGGTGCTATGTTCTCCACTCCAAAGCACATTGGGGTAACTCCTCAATTTAAGAATAGATACAATTGTTTCAACTCCAACTCCCTTTCCCCACGACTCGATTCGGAGCTTTTCCACATCTGCTCACTCTTTATTAATCAATTGTCAATTATCAATTATCAATTATCAATTGATACCTAATACCTATGGCAACCAAAAATTATGACTTTTTCAGCCAGCTCTACTTATTGCTGCATCGTTCTCGCTCCCAAGGTTTTTGGCTGAGCACAGCTGTATTAACTTTCTTGTTAGTGACAACAGTTTCTCCGGGAGTAGCTCAGCATCCATCGACTTTTCCAGCTGCAACGAGAGAATCATTAGTTTTGAGCACTCAAAACTATCTCAAGGATACAGAACATTCAGATGCTTCCACTTTGTTAGAGTCAGGGAAAACCCTCTTTGCCGCCGGCAAACTGACGGAGGCAGCCAGGATTTGGCAACAAGCAGCGGTGAGCTACTCAGAACAAGGAAATCTCCTTGGACAAGCGCGATCGCTAAACTATTTGTCCCTAGCTTACCTGAATTTGGGAGAGTGGGAACCAGCTCAAAGGACGATTACCCAAAGTCTGAATCTCTTACAAACTCCTGAAAACTTACCAGAGAAAGGGACAAGCATTCTGGCGGAGGGTCTTAATACTCAAGGAAATATCCAATTGGCTCTTGGACAAACAGCAACAGCCCTAGATACTTGGCAACAAGCAGCGATCGCTTACGAGTCAGTTGGGGATATTACTGGTAAACTAGGAACTCAGATTAATCAAGCAAGAGCATTACAAAGTTTAGGAAACTATCGGCGATCGCAAAAGCTCTTAGAACAAGCATTAGCTCAACTCCAATCCCAACCGGATGTGGCGATTCAAGCAACGGGATTGAGAATGTTAGGAGTTGCCCTCCAAGCAGTGGGAGACTTGAGTCAATCAAAAGAACTCTTAGAGCAAAGCTTAGCAATTACCCGGCAACTAGAGGGTAAAAACCCGATCTTTGGTAGTGATATGGGTGCTACTTTATTAAGTTTAGGAAATACCTTGACTGCTCTGCAAGAAATAGATGCGGCGCTGAAGCGCTATCAACAAGCCGCAACCGTAGCCACCAATCCTTTAACTCGCACAGAAGCTCTGCTGAATCAACTGAACTTGCTAGTTAAAAACCAACAGTGGATAGAGGCTCAAACTCTATTACCTCAAATCCAATCAAACCTCCTCAACCTCTCCCCCAGCCGTGCCTCTGTTTATGCACAAGTGAATTTTGCTGCCAATTTGATGAAGATGAGCATGGGGGAATGGGGGGACGCGGAGACGCGGAGACGCGGAGAAAAGAGAGCTGGGGGAGCTGAGGGAGCTGGGGGAGCTGGGGGAGAAGAGGAGACAATGAAGACAAAGGGGACAATCCCCAATTCCCAATTCCCAATTCCCAATTCCCAATTCCCAATTCCCAAACAACAAACAACAAACAACAAACAACAATTCATCGCTCAATTACTAGCCAAGGCAATAAAGGAAGCTAGAACCTTGCAAGATCCGCAAGCGGAAGCTTATGCTTTGGGACAATTAGGACATTTATATGAACTTACTACCCAGTGGCAAGAAGCAAAGGAATTAACAGAGCAAGCGATCGTAATTGCTCAGAAAATTAAAGCTGCGGATATTGTTGCTCCCTGGCAATGGCAACTAGGAAGAATTCTCAAAGAGCAGGATCAAATCAATCAAGCAGTTGCAGCTTACAGCAGTGCAGTAGCTACTCTACAATCCCTCCGCCAGGAACTAGTTACCAGCAATCCCGATTTCCAGTTTTCCTTTACCGAGAGTGTCGAACCGGTTTACCGAGAGTTAGTGGCATTGCTGTTACAATCAAATCCCAGTCAAGCCAACCTTAAACAAGCTCGTGAACTGATTGAAGCTCTCCAGCTGGCTGAACTAGAAAACTTTTTTCGGCAAGCTTGTTTGCAGCCCTTACCCCAAATGATTGATGAGGTAGACGTAAAAGCTGCTGTAGTCTATCCCATGATTTTACCAGATCGTCTCGCGGTGATTGTCTCCCGTCCCGGAAAACCCTTGTTTCACTATGAAACTAAGTTACCCCAAGCAGAGATCGAAAATGCGATCGATCAACTCCGACTTTATCTGAGTCCCCACTTCTTTGATGAAGATCGTTTACGAGAGTCTCAACAGCTGTATGATTGGCTTATCAAACCTGCCGAATCGGAGTTAGTAGCTAATGGTGTAGAAACATTGGTCTTTGTTCTTGATGGTTCCCTACGAAGTCTACCGATGTCAGCTCTTCATGATGGTGAACGATATTTGATCGAAAAATACAGCATTGCCCTTACCCCAGGGTTACAATTGTTAGAGTCACAACCCCTCAAACTCGAAGAGTTTAAGGTGCTAACAGCTGGACTGAGTGAACCTCGACAAGGTTTTTCAGCACTACCAGCAGTGGAGGAAGAAGTGAATCAAATTGCCTCTGAAGTCCCATCTGCCATTCTGCTCAACTCCGAATTCACTTCAGAACAGCTGAAGTCAGAAATTAACTCGATTCCTTTTCCCGTAATTCACCTAGCTACTCATGGTCAGTTTAGCTCCAAAGCTCAAGAGACTTTTCTCGTTACTTGGGACGGTAACCTCAAAGTCAAGGATTTAGCTGAATTGCTCCAAACGAGAAAACAAGACATTACCAATCCCCTGGAATTGCTGGTTCTGAGTGCTTGCCAAACTGCAACAGGGGATAAAAAAGCGGCTTTGGGTTTAGCTGGATTCGCTGTGCGTTCTGGAGCACGGAGTACCCTTGCTACCCTTTGGCAAGTTAACGATGAATCTACGGCTAACTTGATGGTAGAGTTTTACTCCTCACTCACTCAACAATCGGGAATAACCAAAGCTAAGGCACTGCGGATTGCTCAACTCAAACTTTTAGAGCAACCTCAATACCAGCATCCCTTTTATTGGGCTCCTTTTGTGCTGGTAGGGAATTGGTTGTAAGTTTAGGGATAGGGGGAAATGGAAGAGTGTGGGGAGATGGGGAGATGTGGAGCTGGAGGAGCTGGGGAAGATGAGAAGACAAGGGAGATAATCTAGCAATATCTTCTGATCAATTCTCAATTAGCAATTAGCAATTAGCAATTCTCAATTAGCAATTCTCAATTAGCAATTAGCAATTTTCAATTTGAATGGAGACAAACCAATGAAAACGGCTCAATTTAAAATCCTAAAACTGATGATGCTTGGTTTGAGCGTTGCAGTTTTTTCTGGCTTATTTATCCAAGTTCAAGCTCAATCCCAGAGAACATTGAGGAGTGAGTCTACCTCCAGTAACATTACCCCCATTGTTAACTTTGAGCCACCTAACGAGCAAAAAATCGACAAATCTAGAGGAGGAGCTTCCAGACCTACCGACATTAAATGTAGTCGGGATGAAACCTATAGTCCACCGATGACTTCTTTGCTTCCGTCTTCCCAACAGGGATTAACTGTTGCCACTCATCCCACTTTTTGGGTTTATATTCCTCAAACTTCTGCTCCACAAGCACATTTTACTCTGAAGGATGAAAACAACCGTGGGGTTTACCAAACCCGGCTTCCCATTAAAAAAGCAGGAAGAATTCTTAGCATCAGTCTGCCAAAGGACAAATCCCCTCTAGAAGTGGGCAAAACTTATCGGTGGTCTGTGGCATTAATTTGTCAACCAACTCAAACAGATATTCCCATTGTGGGGGGAAAAGTCAAGCGTGTAGAATCTAACTCAGCACTTATGAGTCATCAAAGTGTTGGGACAAGCTCGGAGCTACTTTTAGAAGAAGCTGTCTCCTATGGGAAAGAAGGCTATTGGTACGATATGCTCAACAACCTTGCCAAACTCCGGCAAACACACCCCGACGATAACATCATCACCACTAATTGGATTAATTTATTAAACTCAGAGGGATTGGAAAAGCTAGCAAACAAACCATTGTGATCAACATGCAGCTAAAATGATTTTTCACAGGCATTAAAGTAAACAGCTAAACTTCGACCTGTGACATTCAAAGAGGATTGGGAATGGAAAATTGGTGAATTTAAATATCTCCCTTGTTTCCCTTGCCTTCCCTTGCTGCTGCTAGTTGTTACAAAACTTTTTTGGTGTTGCTCTTTACCTGAACAGAGTAATTTACCCTACTCTATACCCTTCAGGTTAGAGTCAGGATCAATCCCTCACAACTCTGATAGAATGTCACCCTGATTGTAGAATAAAAAAGGAGGTGATGAACATGAGAGTAGCTATCAAAATCAAGAATAGAGCGGTGGAGCATCCTGTTA
>JAAHGL010000084.1 GCA_010692635.1 Symploca sp. SIO2C1
TGCACTTTGATGGGAAATCCCTGAGTAACCTTGAGGAATGGAAGTGCTCACCCACGAGGATAAATGCTTCATTCCTTCTTACTTGTTACTTTTTACTTGTTACTTGTTACTTATTCAGCAAGCCCTAGGTAGTTATATCTGTAGCAAAAATGCAAAAATGCTTTATTTGTGTTATATGCGCATTTCGTGAAGAATTGTTTAACTACCAGTGAAAATAGTTATCCAAATGTGCTATGCATTATTAAAAAAATATTTAATTTTCAATCATTAACACCATGAATAGTCTCAATTAAAAAATAATTCACTTATGATGAAAAAAGCGAAAACATCATCAGTAAAAAACAATGAGTAATATTCAAAGTGGTGTAGTTACTGTAGGCAATCAGAATGGCACTACTTTTGCCAAAGAAGTTACCATAAACTTTCCACAACCATTTCCTTCAACACCAACAGTCGTCGCCAATACTTTACAAGAGCCTAATTTGCCGCCAATTCCAGATGCCTTCGCTGTATCGATTGTATCGGTTTCTCCCCAACAAGCTGTTGCCCGTGTATACCGAGTGGATGTAAGTCCACCACAAATGGGTGGCTGGGCTCAAAATTTACAACTTGGTTGGATTGCGCACTCTTGGTAACTCATCTCCCCACTAAGTGTAATTAACGAAGCTGGTGCTGTAAATTTGTCACCAGCTTCGTTTATGGCGTAGCCTATTGCTATAGGGATTGCGGACTTGTAGGATGTATTTCCGCCAAAATGGGATGCTCCCATTTTTCACTGTTGTCCCATCCCTGTAACGTGTCTCATGATGATATCAAGGGTGGCTTTGATTTGACTCCGACCATGTTCTAATTTAGCTAAACGCTTCCGTGTTTCATCCCTAAAAGATTCTATATCGTGAGCTAAATATTCAAAGCCTTCTGAAATTCTCCCTTCTGGTTCTACATCCATTTCGAGTATCTTGAGTCTTTGTTCAAACAAGATTAGTTTTTGTTCTATCTAGGTTAATATTTCCTCTGACATTGTGGTAATTACCTACATGTTTATTGTAACCATTTTTCCTAAGCTAGAGATTTTGGGTACAGTAGGGAAAATGAATATCTTCAACAATTGAACTAACAAATTGACCATTTTTGCCAATTAATCCCGATTTATCGTGAATTAAGGTGGGCATTATGTTGAATCCTATCGCAGTTGTGTAAGGATTTTCGACAATGCCCACCCTACGATTTTAATGACCAATGACCAATAACAAATTAAAAAGCTTGAATCCATTCTCGCACTTCATACTCAGTCCAAATACCATTTTGCCAATAAGGGTCTGCCTCAACTAGCTGACACACAGTGGCTTCATCTTCTGCTTCATAGATGCCAAAAACTTTAGCTAGATCCTTGGTAGGACCAAGAGTAACCAAAACACCAGATTCTTTTTGCACAGCAAGACCATCTAGATGAGCTTGTCGGTAAGGAGCGCGCTTTTCCAGAACATTTTCGCAGTAGCTTCCCCACATTACGTACTTAGGCATAATTATTAATTCCTCATTTTGATTGACAAAGTGGAGACGCGCCATGGCGCGTCTCTACTTCAACTTCTAAGGCTGACGCCGAACTTTTCCACGAGAGTTTCTCGGACTTTTTGATGTACCTGCTCTACTTCTTTATCAGTAAGAGTGCGATCGCTAGCTCGATAGACTAGCCTAAATGCCAAGCTCCTTTGTCCTTCAGGAACTGATTCCCCTTGGTATTCATCAAACAAATACACCGACTCCAACAACTGGCTCCCAACTTTGAGAGTTGCTCGTTCAACTTCTGCAACAGATACATTCACTGGCGCGAAGAAAGCAAGATCTCGGTCAGCTGCAGGAAAGGTAGAATACTGCTTAAACCGGGGAGTTAACTTTTCATCCCGCTCCCAACTATCCAGAAGTACTTCCAAGTCTATTTCAAAAAGGTAGACTGCTTCCGGCAAATCTCTTTGAGAGCGTAGTTGAGGATGTAGTTGCCCAAATTTCCCCAAGCGCTCACCCTGCAACCACAGTGATGCTGTGCGTCCTGGATGGAGACGGGGATCGCTACGATCTGGTTGATACTCAACGCTAAGACTCAAGCGTTGAAATACGCTTTCTAATATCCCCTTAGCTTCATACCAAGACATCGGTGACTCTTGTCCTCCCTTGAGCCAACGACCTTCGGTAGGGTCACCACCCAAAATCCCAGCAATAGCATCGGCTTCTGCCAAACCTTCTTCCTCTCGCCAGAAAACTCTACCAATTTCAAAACCATTGAGGGTACTGTTACCTTGCTCAAGGTTGTATTGGAAAGCATCAATTAACCCAGATAATAAATCAGTGCGTAGGGCTGAGTATTCTGTCAACAGAGGATTGGCAAGACAAATTTGTTGTTCATCTTCTGGCTTGACTAAAGAGTAATGTACCAATTCCGTCAGTCCAGCTGCCCGGAAAGCTTCTCTGAGCTGTCGTGTCAAAATTTCTTCTAGGGAAAGATAACCTAGTTCCGTCTTCTGTGGCAAATCATCACAAAATTTGTCATAGCCATAGAGACGGGCAATTTCTTCAATCAAGTCAATTTCTCGCTCTAAGTCGCGATGACGGTAGGGTGGCACTGTAACCATCCATTGAGCTGAATTTGAGTCTACTAAGGAACCCTTTTGCTGTGATGTTGGTGAAGCGGCTGTTACCCTATCCGATCCTAGGGGGGTCAGTTTACATCCGAGAGCACAGAGAATCTTTTCCACATCTTCCGGGAGAATTTCCCCGGTTTCTTCTCCCAAATCTACCGGACCTAAGATTTGATTGACTCGCTCAAGACGTAACTCAATCGAATGCACAGAACTACTGGGATCAGTTCTGTAATCAGCAATTTTCTGGCTAGTTGCTCTACCACCTGCCAACTCAGTAATCAATGCGATCGCTCGCTTACAGGCTAAATCTAACTCTACCTGATTCACGCCCCGCTCGTAACGAGCAGAAGCTTCTGTTCGTAAACCTTGGCTGCGGGCAGAACGACGAATTGCCACCGGCTCAAATAGTGCTGCTTCTAGCACTATATTGTCAGTACCATCGTGTACTTCGGTTGCTTCACTTCCCATCACTCCAGCTAAAGCAACAGGTTGGTCATTAGCAGTAATTAGTAAAGTTTGTGGTTGGAGGTTCCTGGTTTGACTATCTAAAGTTTGCAGGGACTCACCACTCTTAGCAAAGCGAACACCAATAGTTAAGGATTCTCCACCAGCGACAGTTTGGAGACACTCCCGATCAAAAGCATGGAGAGGCTGTCCCCACTCCAGCAAAACATAGTTGGTGACATCTACTACATTATTAATCGGTCGCACCCCAGCGTCTTGCAAGCGCCGTTGTAACCACTCAGGGGAAGGAGCAATCTTGAGCTCTTCAATTACCGTACCAATGTAGGCAGGGCAAGCTTGAGATTCAGTAATTTTTAAGTTGAGACTACCAGATTCAGAGGCAATAGATTTGTCAGGAATCTCTGGCAATCGGAAAGATACCCCAGTTAGAGCCGCTACCTCTCGTGCTATCCCTACCATACTTAGAGCATCAGCACGATTAGCGGTAGCCGTCAAGTCCAGAATTACATCCGTAAGTCCTAGAAGTGGGCGAACATCACTGCCTAACTGAAGATTCTCCTCCTCAAAAATATAAATACCAGGTGATTCTTTTTCTAAACCAAGTTCTGTCAGTGAACAAATCATGCCTTCTGAACGAACACCTCGCAGCTTAGAAGCGCGAATTTTTACATCAATAATTGGCAAATAAGTCCCTACAGTTGCCACAGGCACATAGGCTCCTGTTACAACATTAGCTGCGCCACAGACGATATTTAATGAACCACTGACATCTCCAATATCAACTTGACAGACCCTGAGACGATCTGCATTTGGGTGAGGCTCTACATTCAGAACTTTACCCACTACTACTCCATCAGCAAACAGCCGACGATCTTCGATGTCTTCCACCTCAAACCCAGCAATAGTAAGGGTTTCGGCTAGCTCTTCTGGGGTTGCGGTCACCTCCACCAGTTCTCGCAACCAATTCAAAGAAATACGCATTGGCTCCTAGCTTTTACCTTCCTTAGATTTGATTATCTTACCGTTCTGAGAGAATTGAAGTAGGAGCTTCTTGGGAATTATCGTTTTATTTATGATTTTTCTGCGCTCCCGTAATATCAACGGTGATGCCACGCGATCGCAAAACTTTATGAATTCTCTGGGCAAAATTGAGCTCAACTTACAAATCTTCACACTAATTCCAGGGAACTAGAGCCAATATTTTCCCATTTGTGCCAAGGTGAATAAAGAAATTAGGATATGCTGGATTTAGGTCAAATTGATTCCAACGGTTTACACAACTGAAGGTTCATTCGGCTGTACTTGTTAATAAAGATATAGTTTATTAAGCCGGGTGCTTAGATCCAGACATTGGATCGAAGTTAGGACAACGCCAATCGGTGACGCTGCATGAGTTACTGCCTAAACTCCAACTGTCCTCAACCGAAAAATTCGACAGGAGCCCTAGTCTGTAAAGCTTGTGGCTGGAAGTTGTTGTTGCACAAAAAATATAGTGTGCTCAAGAAGCTGGGTCAAGGCGGATTTGGAGCCACATTTTTAGCGCAAGATGAGATACTACCCGGGAAACCGAAGTGTGTTATCAAACAACTTCAACCAGCGGCAACTGAGCCGAGCATGCTACAAATGGCCAAGGAGCTATTTAAGCGAGAAGCTCAGACTCTGGGAAAAATTGGCAATCATCCCCAAGTGCCAACACTGTTGAACTATTTTGATGAGGATAGACATTTTTACCTAGTACAAGAGTATATTAGTGGTTCGACCTTACAACAGGAAATCAAACAGTCTGGTCCCCTACCAGAAGTTGGGGTAAAGCAATTTTTGAGTGAAATTCTGCCTCTAATCCAATATATCCACGGACAGAAAGTAATTCACCGGGACATTAAACCAGCCAACATCATTCGTCGAGATCAAGACCGAAAACTTGTTTTGATTGACTTTGGTGCTGTTAAAGATCGAGTAGATCCTAATGCTGCGGCCAATACCTCAGATCAAACAGCTTTAACCAATTTCGCCATTGGTACTCCAGGCTTCGCGCCACCAGAACAGATGGCCCTGCGACCCGTTTATGCTAGCGATCTTTATGCACTAGGAATCACTTGCATTTACTTACTGACAGGTAAATCACCGAAAGACTTGGATTATAATCCCTCAACTGGTGAGATGATCTGGCGTAAATATGTAGATATCAGCGACCATTTTGCTGAAGTTTTACAAAAAATGCTGGAGTCAGCTGTCCGTCATCGCTATCAGTCTTCTGGGGAAATCCTCAGAGCTCTTGACTTAGAACCTTATATCGATAGCTTAGCCCAAGGCTTAGCTACTAAATCGAATAACCCACCTAAATCAAACAACCCTTACTCTGGAGATTTAACTCCCTCAAAATCCTCACATTCATCTCCTGGCTCATCTGCGACGGCAAAAATGGCAGAGATTATTCGAGCAAGGAAGGCTCGTCAGCAAAATAGTGGTCCTCGGACTTCAGGTTTCTCGAGAAATATAGGTGTTCGCGGCTCTCAAGTCGGTATAAACTCAATGAACAGCCAGGGTATTACTACAGGAAGGAGGATGAATGCCAAGTTAGATGCCAATGGTGTTTTAAAAGCTTATGGTAGGGGTCGAAGAGATTTTGCCTCCCAGGATTTAAGAAGTCTCAATCTTGAGAAGGCGAAATTACCTGGAGGCATTTTTCAGGATGCAAAGTTATTCAAAATAAATTTGCAGGGAGCGGATTTAACCAATGCTATCTTCGGTCAAGCAAATTTAAAACAGGCAAACTTGCGAGGTGCAACTTTGGTGAGAGCTTACTTTAACAATGCTGATTTGGAAGGGGCAGACTTGCGAGGTGCAGATTTGAGTTATGCCCATATCACCAATGCTAATCTCAAAGGAGCAAATCTCTGTGGTGCTAATCTTTCAAGTTCCAAAGTTACTGAGGAACAACTGGCACAAGCTAAGACTAATTTTAAGACAGTGTTTCCCAACGGTAGGAGTGGTTTTAAGCGCAGATTGATGTAATTAGGGAATTGGGAATTGGGAATTGGGAATTGGGAACAGAGAACTCTTAATATAAGTGTCCTTTGTCTTTAGTAGAAATGATTAATGACCAATAACCAATAACTAATAACTAATCTGCAAAACTTGTACAGATTCACCAGCAGGTATTAAAGTTTGACCCACCGGCACAACTGCTAAACCAGTGGTTTGGGCTAGATTAATCAAGTTACCGGAACTGTGGCTGCCACCAGCAAGATGGAATTCATACCTGCCATCTACTAAATCTAACTGACCCCAAAGGTAAGTTTCTCTTTTACCAGCTGCTCGGAGTTCCTGGCAAGTGTATGCCTGCACAAACGTTGGTTGACAGGATGCCTGAGGTAAACCAGAAAGCCTTCTGAGGGCTGGTGTAACAAACCGCCAACAGCTGACTAGGGCTGAAACTGGATTTCCTGGAAGTCCGAAGTACAATACTGGGCGTTTTGCTCCCTTCGGGTTTCCCTCTTCCAGAGAAGGAAAGGTAGCTACAGTTAAGGGCTTACCCGGTTTAACAGCAACGGAATGAATGTGAATCTGTGTACCTAGCTGAGTCAAGATTTGGTCTACATAGTCATAATCCCCGACAGAGACCCCTCCTGTGGAGAGAACCATGTCAGCGGAGGATATAGCTTGTGTGATTTTAGCCTTAAGTGCCTCTGGTTCATCTGGTACGATTCCCAACGGTATGGGTACTCCCCCAGCCTGGAAGACAAAGGCAGCTAGGGCATATTGATTAGAATCAACAATTTGACCCGGTTGCAATGGTTGCTCAGGAGTTACTAGTTCATTACCAGTGGAGATAATCACCACTTTCGGGCGGCGATAGACAGTCAGTTGAGTACACTGAGCTGCCGCTAAAACCGCAATTTCTGGAGCTCCGATACTAATTCCTTCCTCCAAGAGTGGCATTCCAGCTTGGTAGAAAGCTGCCCGATGACGCACAAAGGCTTGGGGTTCTGGAGCCTCGAAAATTAGGACACGATTATCTTCACGCTGAGTGTTCTCCTGCATCACCACTGTGTCAGCCCCCTTAGGCATACAAGCACCTGTCAAAATTCGGGATGCTTGCCCTGGTTGAACCTCCGATTCGGGCTGATAGCCAGCAGGAATTTCCTCAATAATTTCCAAAACTGCTGGTTCTGAGGTATGGCAGCATTGGACATCGGCATAGCGCACAGCATAGCCATCCATTGCGGAATTATCCCAGTGAGGAAAATCTAATTGACTCGTCACCGGAACAGCTAAAATGCGACCAGTGGCAGCTGATAATCGTACAACCTCTGTATCTACTTGTTCATCTAGAGGTTTTACCAAACTGAGAATGATGGACTCTGCTTCTTTAACCGGCAGCATTGTTAGTCGTAATGAGTGTTAGTTGTTAGTCGTTTATTTTAGAGCGATCGCACTCCTCGATGAAAATTTCCTGCCTAGATTTTGCCACAGCTAAGATTTTGAGCTCTAGGCCTAGGAGATTTCAGACAGTCTCAGGCTGCAATCTCCATTTGATGCCTAAATCACACGCGCTTTTAGCCGTGGGAGTGGCTCAAAGCTAAAATGTGAAGTAGCCAGTCTGTAAAGCAAATCTGTGATGAACATTAAACCAGTTTATAAGCGCTTTCCCTTGGTGCCGATTGAGCGACGGGCTGGTGCCTTCCTAATAGATTTTGTCAGTGTTTGGCTACTTAGTTCTTTTGTTGGAGGGAATGTCTGGCTTCAAGGAATAGTGTTTATGTTGCTCTGGCTAGGGCTACGGGTAGTCTTAGTATCAAGCAATCAGGGTCAAACTTTGGGGCGTTGGGCTCTTGATATGAAAATTCTTGATGGCAAATTTGCCAAGATACCTGGAATGTTAGCCTTAACCCAGCGAGAAGGTATTTTGGGATTCTGTTCTCTGTTAGCGATGATTGGTCTGAACATTAATCTTGCTAATGCCATCTCGATGTTATTGCTGATTTCCCCCTTAGCAGCAGATTGTGGGGTTGCACTGGGAGATTTAGAAGCTCAGCAAGCATTCCATGACCGTGTGGCTCAAACAATTGTGATACAGACCCGTCGGGGTTTTTCCCTAGACCTGCGTCTCAAGAAATGGTTTGCTCAACTCAAGAGTCGTATGAGATAATGGTAAATTGTGTTTAATTTAGATTACACTAACCACTGGATTTCCTAGAAATAAGACTATGGCAACGAAGAAAGGTGTACGCATTATTATTACCTTAGAATGTACGGAGTGTCGCACGAACCCGAATAAGCGGTCACCTGGGGTCTCTCGCTATACAACGAAGAAGAACCGCCGCAACACGACTTCACGTCTAGAACTCAAAAAGTTTTGTACCCATTGCAACAGACACACAGTTCACAAAGAAATCAAGTAAATTTAGTTATTAGTCGTTATATTATTTCTTGGCAAGCTCACTGCTAATAAACGATGACTAGTAAATACGGAAATTTATCCTAGCAAACAACCAACAATCAATAAAAAACAATGAGTTACTTTCGTCAACGTCTTTCTCCCATCAAACCTGGAACCCCTATAGACTACAAAGATGTTGAGTTGCTGCGTAAGTTCATTACAGAACGTGGTAAAATTTTACCCCGTCGCATTACAGGACTAACATCTCAACAACAAAGAGATTTGACTAAAGCAATTAAGCGAGCCAGAATTTTGGCTTTGCTACCCTTTATTAATAAGGAAGGGTAAACAGGAGTAAGTGGTTAAGTTGTCACATAAACGCTACCGGGATTAGCAAAACTGGTGGAAAAGGGAAAACTGATTGAATTTCGCCTGCATGGAGAGCGCCATGTAGCAACAGCAGACCGTCCAGAAGGGAAAAAACACTGGATTGTCATAGATGAACGTGGTCAATCTCATAAACTTCATCCCCGGCAAGTAAGCTATGAGGTGGATGGTTGCACATTCCAGCCATCAGAAATTCCCCAATTTCTAGAAGAAGTTAGGTCGTATCTAGACCCCTCAAGCCTAGAAGTTGCCTGGGAATTGCTGGTAGAAGATGGGCAAGCAGTGACCTGTGCAGAGATGGCACAGTTGTTATTTTCTGACCAGCATTATATCCCCTGCTATGCTGCTCACTGTTTATTGTCTGAAGACAAGATCTATTTCAAACAAAAAGCAGACAGCTACGAACCTCGTTCCGCTGCTATGGTGGCTGAAATTAAACATCAGCGCTTAGCCGAAGAATTAAAACAGCGAGAACAACAAGATTTTTTGACACGGGTACAGGAAAAACTAACAGGTGTCTCTGTGGAGTGGCAAGATAGCGATCGCTCCCGCATAAATGCTCTAGAAAAATTTGCCCTCTACCCAGATAACGCCTCTCACGCTGCACAGGAAGTTATGGCAGCTTTAGAACTATCTCCAACTCCTCAAAATGCCAAAAATTTATTGGTAGAACTAGGCTTGTGGAGTACACACGAGAATATGTTTTTGCGGCGTAGTCAAATCCCTGTTAATTTTAGTCGTGAGGTGCTGGCAATGGGGCAAAAATACCTGGATTCTCCACCTCCTGACCCGGATTCAGAACGCCTAGATTTGACTGGTCTGAAAGTATACACCATTGATGACGAAAGCACCAAAGAAATCGATGACGGTTTAAGTTTAGAAAAACTTGATGATGGCAGGGAACGCCTTTGGATTCACATTGCGGATCCAACGCGGTTGCTCATGCCAGGAGATAAATTAGATCTAGAGGCACGACGGCGTGCCACTACCTTGTATCTACCAACAGGCATGGTTCCGATGTTCCCCTCGGAACTAGCAACAGGTCCAATGAGTTTGATTCAAGGTAAAGTCTGTCCAGCACTGAGTTTTGGCGTAATTCTAGATGAAACTGGCAAAATTCAGGACTATCAAATCCACCCTAGTTTAATTAAACCAACCTATCGTCTGACCTACGAAGATGTCGATGAAATGTTGCAGCTAGGGGTACAGGGGGAAAAAGAAATATCTGCGATCTCAACTTGGGCAAAACAACGACAAGAGTGGCGGCGTTCTCAGGGATCGATTAACATTCATATGCCAGAGTCAGTGATCAAAGTGCAAAATGATGAGGAAATTACCATTGAAGTGCTAGACGATTCGCGATCGCGACAACTGGTAGCAGAGATGATGATTTTGGCAGGTGAAGTAGCAGGAAACTATGGACAAACCCATCAACTTCCCCTAACATTCAGGGGACAATCAGAGCCAGAACTTCCTTCAGAAGAAGAATTACAGCAACTACCAGCAGGGCCAGTCCGCTTCTGCGCATTGCGTCGGTGTATGCCCAGGAGTGAAATGAGTATTACCCCTTTGCGACACGCTGGTTTGGGTTTAGCCGTTTATACTCAAGTAACTTCTCCAATCCGTCGTTACAATGATTTGCTCAATCATTTTCAACTCAAAGCTCATCTAAGAGGCGATCCACTACCCTTTGAGAGTCAACTCCTCCAAGAGACAATGCAGAGTGTTAGTTCAGCAGCTTATGAAGCAACTCTGGTAGAACGTCAAACTAATCGTTATTGGGGATTAGAATATTTACGGCGTCATACCGATCAAGTTTGGCAAGCACTAGTACTGCGCTGGCTCAGAGAAGACGATAACCTAGGACTAATTCTGTTGGAGGATTTGGGTTTGGAATTGGCGATGCGTTTTAATCGCTCGGTAGAACTGGGTGATTATCTGAATGTTCGAGTGAACCACGCTGACCCTCATCAAGATGTTATCCATTTTCGTGAACTAGTTGAATCAGAGGTTCAAGCAGCTGCCAACTAGTGGCTAAAGAGGGAGAAGAACCTATCAAAGTGAAGAAAAAAATCCAACCAACAGGAGGAAAGAAGAATTTAAAGAAAATTAACCATTAGATCATGTCATCCTTGCAAAAATTAAACCAAAGAAATATCCAACAAACAATCAAACCTCAGGGTAAACGTAAAACACGCCATAATCTTTGGTTTGAAAGAGCTATGGCAATGTTGACATTACTGAACCTGCTTCTAGTGCTGTTTGACTTGACTTATGTTCCCTTGCGAGATTTTTGGCTACAACGCAAAATACAGATTTTTAGCTTCAAGATAGGTCTAATAGAGTCTCAAGGCTTTCCGGTCCCGATACCAATTCCTGAGATTACCCAGTTTTATGACTTAGTTAAAGGCATTGAACCCTACCGAGAGACAGAACATTATTTGCTCAAAGTTGATGAACTGCAAAATAAGCAGTTCAATTCAGGTTTACAATCTCCAGAGGTAGAAGTACTCCTTAAAGATCTACGCCTTCGTAGCGAAGATATGATTGATACTAATCCGTTTCAGGTAGCAAATAAGACAGGCACTCTGGAAAAAATTAAAAATAAGATGCGTGAGTATGTTACCGACTCACAATATTCATCTAAGGACGCATTTAGGGTATTCTGGAGCAAAGACTACTTGGCTACAGATACCTTAGAAAAATTAAATTTTTTTAACGATGAAATTAGACCTCTAATTGAAACTAACTACTTCCGTCCAATTGGAGAAAATGGCGAATTTGTAGATTTATTTGGACTAATTGACTTCCCATTCTTTGTTATTTTTAGTATAGAATTTCTGGCTCGTACCTGGTTTATTAGTCGCCGTCGCACGGGTGTTAGCTGGTTAGATGCTATGTTCTGGCGCTGGTACGACATCTTCCTCTTGCTACCATTTGCACGGTGGCTACGCATTATTCCTGTAACGATTCGCTTAGACCAAGCTAAATTATTTAACTCCAGTCGTATCCAAAAGCTAGCACGCCAGGGCTTTGTGGTCAGAATTGCTGGAGATATGACAGAAGTAGTAGCAATTTTATTGATTAACCAGGTTCAAGGAGCCATTCGCCAAGGGGAACTTACTAAATGGCTAATGCAAAAGGAAGTCCGACCTTACATTGACCTCAATGACACTGATGAAGTAGCGGCTCTTACTACCATCATGGTTAATACAACAGTTTATCAAGTTCTCCCCAAAATCAAACCTGATTTGGAAGCTTTGTTACAACACAACTTTGATAAAGTTATTAACCAATCCCCAGCTTATCAGCAACTAAGCCAACTACCAGGTCTGGAAGAGTTACAAAATCAACTGACTAAAAGAATTTCTCAAGAAGTTCTCCAATCACTCTACGATGGTCTTCACCTAGCAATAGAAGAAGACCCAGTTGGAGAAAAACTATTTCAACAATTGTTGCAAAATATTAAAGAAGCTTTAGGGACAGAAATACAGACTAAGCCAACAATACAAGAAATTGAGTCTTTACTAGTAGATTTTCTGGAAGAAGTCAAAGTCAATTACATCGAAGATTTGGAATTGGGATACAACGACGATGATTTTGAGGAACTATTAGACCAAAAAAGGGCAATTCGTCAAGTTACTCAGCAGTAGATCATTTTGTTTGTCATTTGTCATTTGTTGTTTGGGAAGAAGATTTAGCTATATTCTCTCCTCCATCTCCCTTGTCCCCCTTGTCTCCCCACACTCCCCATCTCCCTTGTCCTCCCTGTCCTCCTTCTCCCTTTTTCCTTAGCAATATACTCACATATAGAGTTAATTGCGCTATAGTGAATTTGGCGGTGGGGCGTCCCGCTAGTAGTAAAGCTCACCGAGTATCCGACTCGATAGAGGGAGTTGGTGAGAAACTCTTAAGAGTACGTCACACTTGATTTGAAGCAATGATTGCTAATGTAGTGGGTTGAACCCACTTTTTTTATTGAAGTTGATCCAATGACTCATCCTCTAATTCCCCAGCTGCTCGATTTGGCGACTCCAGTCGCTGAAAAATTGGGATTGGAGGTTGTAGGGGCAGTTTTTTATACCAACAGACGCCCACCAGTACTACGTGTGGATATCCGCAATCTGACTGTTGACACTGGTTTAGCTGACTGCGAACGGATGAGTCGAGCCTTAGAAACAGAATTAGATGCTGTGGATATCATTCCAGATGCTTATGTTTTGGAAATTTCCAGTCCTGGGATTACTCGAGAATTGACCACAGACCGAGAGTTTATTGCCTTCAAAGGGTTTGCCGTAATTGTTGAAACATATGAACCCCACGAAGGTCAAAAACAATGGCAAGGGCAGTTGATTCGCCGAGATAATACCAAAGTTTATCTGAACCAAAAAGGTCGTGCGATCGCCATTCCTCGTCAACTAGTAACTAGGGTACAACTGAACGATAAAGTCTGAAACTTTATTTGTTACTTCTATGTTGGTGATTGGTTATTAGCCAGACTCAATTGACCAATAACCAACAACCAACAACAAACCACAATGCATTTGATTTAAGTAAGGAGATGATGCTGATGTCGATAGTTAGTTTACCTGGGCTCAAGCAGATGATCGAAGAAATTAGCCAAAGCCACAACCTGCCCAGATCTGCCGTGCAACAAGCGCTACGAGAAGCCCTTGTCAAAGGATATGAGCGGTATCGTCGCGCTCAACGCCTCGATCAACATCATTTTGACGAAGACTACTTCGATAACTTTGAAGTCGATCTCGATATCGAGGAAGAAGGCTTTCGCGTTCTATCTACCAAAACCATTGTTGAAGAAGTTGGCAACACTGATCATCACATTTCCCTCAAAGAAGTTCAAGAAGTGGCATCGGAGGCGCAACTAGGTGACTCAGTAGTTTTAGATGTAACACCAGATCAAGGTGAGTTTGGTCGGATGGCGGCGATTCAAACGAAGCAGGTGCTATCTCAAAAACTGCGAGATCAACAGCGCAAGCTCATCCAAGAAGAGTTTGAAGATCTAGAAGGAACAGTTTTACAAGCAAGAGCCCTACGGTTTGAACGACAATCAGTAATTATGGCTCTCAGCAGTGGTTTTGGTCAGCCAGAGGTAGAAGCTGAACTACCGAAACGGGAGCAGCTACCCAACGACAACTATCGCATCAATGCCACATTTAAGGTTTTTCTCAAAAAAGTTCGGGAAGGTCCACACCGGGGACCTCAACTAGTAGTATCTAGGGCGTCTGCAGGTTTGGTAGTCTATCTATTTGCCAACGAAGTACCAGAAATTGAAGATGGAGTCGTGAGGATTGTAGCGGTGGCAAGAGAAGCCAATCCTCCCTCTCGTCACGTAGGACCGAGAACTAAAATTGCCGTCGATACTCTAGATCGAGATGTAGACCCAGTTGGCGCTTGTATTGGTGCTAGAGGCTCAAGGATTCAAGTAGTGGTGAACGAATTGAGAGGTGAAAAAATTGATGTCATTCGGTGGTCTCCTGATCCATCTACGTATATCGCCAACGCCCTCAGTCCAGCAAGAGTTGATCAGGTGCTATTGGTAAATCCAGAGGATCGTCAAGCTCACATTTTAGTAGCAGAGGATCAACTGAGTTTAGCTATTGGCAAAGAAGGACAGAATGTTCGGCTTGCTGCTCGTCTTACCGGTTGGAAGATTGACATTAAAGATGTTGCTAAATACAACTACGAAGCAGAACAACGCAAAATAGAGCAGTTACAAGTAGCTTCTTCTGATATAGCAGAATTAGAGGAGGAGAATAATGAATACCCAGAAGAAGCATTAGATATACAGACTGCCGATAATGTTACACCATTAGACCAACCAACCATTTCAGAAGAAGAGGAGGAGGAGACAAACGAGGAATAAAAAGTCCTATTCCTCTAAGCTTTAACCCTTAACCTTTTCCCTGTCGCACAGCGACTTACCTTTTACCCCTTTGCAAAAACTGTTCCTTGTTACCCAATACTGCTCAGATAAACTCTGATTCCTCTTGCCCGTATCCGTCATCCTTCCCTTCTCTCCCTACTGAAATACAGCACTTTGCAGCTTAATGAGGTACATCTTACTTCTGCCTTCTGCCTTCAAGCGACAAATTCTGTACTTCACTTAGATGAAAACCGCTGTATGAAACCTAACTACCGACGTTGTCTAAGCTGCCGCCAAGTAGCACCAAAAGAAGGGTTCTGGCGAGTTGTTCGAGTCTATCCGTCACGAAAGGTACAATTAGACGAAGGGATGGGGCGTTCTGCCTACCTATGTCGTAATGAGAGTTGTCTGACGACTGCTCAAAAGAAAAATCGACTGGGGCGATCGCTTCGTGCATCAGTACCAGAACATTTGTACAAAACTTTATGGCAACGTTTAGCTGCTATAGCAGATAGACCAAAAGCAGAAAGTCCATGCACGGAGCATAATCAATCAAAGTTAAATACCTTCGGTGAACATAAGTAATAGTTAGGATAGAAGAAAGAATAACTGGTTTTGTTAGTTTTCCTGAGGAGGTGAGTAAATTTCTACTACAATCAACAAGCTACCCTTAACAGCAACACTGAAATTAACAGTGTGTTAACTTGTCTCCTTGGTGTGCAAGATTGAAAAAAATGCTCGAATACAAGGGTTGGGCATCCAACAAATGGTTTACTGTAAATAGGTAATTATCTTGCATGGATTTTTGATTACTTATATATAAGTGTAATTACAAGCGTCTGAGCTTTAACCCATTGGAAAGCCATGAACCAGCAGTCATTCAGTCATTTAGCTAAGGTGTAACAACTATGGTGTAACAACAAACATAAGACGGGGAAATAGTGGATGAACAACGGCAAAGTTAGAATTTACGAATTATCACGGGAATTGAACTTGGATAATAAGGACATTTTGAGCATCTGTGAAGGGCTCAATATTGCAGTTAAAAGTCACAGTAGCACGATTACAGAATCCGAAGCTCAACGCATTCGGACAGCAGCAGAAAAATATTCTGGTTCTCCCAAAAGTCGTGGTGGTGCTGCCACAGCTGAAGACAACTCTGGCTCAGTATCTACCCAATTAATGGAACCTCCCAAAGCGAAGAGGCGGCAGGAAATCGTGGGGATTGTTAAACCAAAGTCTCCTCGTCCTATTTCTAGCTCGGGGCAAGGAGGTGCTCCAGTCGCAACTCCGCCAAAATCCCCCGTCAAGCCTCAAGCGACACCACCAATTCGAGTAAATATTGAGCAACCGATAAGCAAAGATAAGCGGTCTGTTGATAATCAACCACCGGTAAAGCCTACAGCTCAGATTTCCGAGGCTCCAGCTGTAGTGAATCAAGTAGTAGAAAAACCAAAACTTACTAGTCCTCCCTTAAGACCGACGGGAGGCAAACCTCAACTAACTCAAGTTGAGCGACCAGTTTTGAAAAAAGACCAAAAGGATGCCTCTACTCCAGCCAAGAGTTCAACTCCAGTTCCCACTAAAGCTAAGCCAGTTGCAGCCAATAAACAGTCAAAGAAAGCTGAATCCTCACCATCAGCTAAGCGTAGTCCTTCAGCACCACCAGTTCCAAAACTTACTGGTCCTCCAATCCGACTCAAGCCAGGTGCTGGCAAAAATTCTGAACTAGCTGTAAGTGATGACAATGGTCAGGATGATCAGTCACAAGAGCTAGAGGAAGGTTTAATAGAGGATACAGGAGAAGAGCTTCTGGAGCTAAAAATTAGGCGACCGAATGCTCCCCGACCCCCGAAGAAGAAAGATTGGAAGAAAGAAATAGTAGAGGAGGAAGATAAGGAGACTTCCAAAGCTGGGAAATCTAGTCCTAAATCCAAGCGGCGACCTGAAAGATTTTTGGATGATGAGGATGATGATGATCTCGAAGGGGAACAAAGTTCAGCAGATACTCCAGTCACAGTTAGTCTTTCGGTAGCTCGTCCTCCAAAGCCGAAGTCCCGCCCAGGACAGTCACCGTCGGGTTCAACACCCAAGACTAAAGAGAAGAAAAAGCCGGAGTTAAACAGTCACTCTGGCTCCCATGCAGGACGAGATAAGTATGACCGACGTCGAGGAACAGCAAAAGCTGGTTCTGAACTCCCAGACCAAATAGTCTTGTCTGGCTCTATGACTATTAGAGAGATGGCTGCTGTTCTGGGTATTGCTGAAACCGAAATTATTAAGAAGCTGTTCTTCAAAGGAATAGCTGTTAATATCACCCAAACCCTGGAATTAGAGACTGCCAGGATGGTAGCCGAAGATTTGGGTGTGGCAGTAGAAACCCTTGAAGAGAGCTCTGGCGCGACGAAAGAAACCGAGTGGCTAGATGCTGCAGACCTGGAAAAACTACAACGGCGTCCGCCAGTAGTCACGATTATGGGTCACGTAGATCACGGCAAAACTACCTTATTGGATGCAATCCGTGAAACTAAAGTAGCTCAGGGAGAAGCTGGTGGTATCACCCAGCACATTGGTGCTTACCATGTCGATGTTGAGCATGAAGGGGAAGTGCAACAGGTGGTTTTCCTGGATACCCCTGGTCATGAAGCCTTCACCGCTATGCGAGCGAGGGGGACCAGGGTTACGGATATCGCCGTGCTGGTGGTTGCTGCTGATGATGGTGTTCGACCTCAAACTATTGAAGCAATTAGCCATGCCAAAGCAGCTGAAGTACCGATGGTGATTGCCATTAACAAAATTGACAAAGCAGGAGCGCAGCCTGATCGGGTTAAGCAGGAATTATCAGAACGGGGCTTGGTAGCAGAAGAGTGGGGCGGTGACACAATCATGGTTCCTGTGAGTGCTATCCAAGGGGAAAATCTTGAGACCCTCCTAGAGATGATTCTGTTGGTATCAGACATTGAAGAACTCTCCGCTAACCCAGAGAGAACAGCTAAAGGTACAGTCATTGAAGCCCACCTGGATAAAGCCAGAGGTCCAGTTGCTACTCTTTTAGTTCAAAATGGAACTCTGCGAGTCAGTGATACTCTCGTTGCTGGTTCAGTCTTTGGTAAGGTGCGAGCGATGATTGATGACCGAGGGGAGCGAGTCGAAGCAGCTGGACCATCTTTTGCTGTAGAACTACTCGGCTTGAGTGATGTCCCATCTGCTGGTGATGAGTTTGAAGTCTTTGAGAGTGAAAAAGAAGCTCGTGACATTGCCAACAACAGGATTAAGGAGGAACAGGAGAAACGCTGGAAAGCGACAGGGGGAACCCGAGTCACCCTTACTAGTCTCTCAGCCCAAGCTCAAAAAGGTGAACTCAAAAAACTAAACTTGATTTTGAAGGCAGATGTCCAAGGCTCAGTCGAAGCCATTATTGGCTCCCTGGAGAAGTTGCCTCAGAATGAAGTTCAAATCCAAGTGCTGCTGGGAACTGCAGGGGAAATCACTGAGACTGATATTGATTTAGCTGCTGCTAGTGGTGCCGTAATTATTGGTTTCAGTACTAATATTACTCCGACCGCAAGACAAGCAGCTGACAAAGAGGGTGTTGATGTACGAGAATACAACATCATCTACAAGCTCCTAGACGATATTCAAGGCGCAATGGAAGGTTTACTGGAGCCAGAGCTCGTAGAGGAACCCTTAGGTCAAGTAGAAGTTCGGGCAGTTTTCCCCGTCGGTCGTGGTGCAGTCGCCGGTTGTTATGTACAGTCGGGTAAAGCAATGCGCAATTGCAACATCCGAGTGCAACGTCGTGGCAAAGTTATCTACGAAGGTTTTCTTGATTCCCTCAAGCGGATGAAGGAGGATGTCAAAGAAGTCAACGCCGGCTTTGAATGTGGTATCGGTGTTGATAAGTTCAATGACTGGGTTGAAGGCGACATTATCGAAACCTTCAAGATGGTAACTAAGCGACGGACTCTTTCACTAGTTTAGTAATAAAGGTTCTGAGCGTAGCATCCCATCAGGGTAATGCTATGCTCAGAGATTTCCCAAAAAAATGTCTTGTTTTGTTCGCGATTGCAAAAATGGAAAAAATCTCAAAAGCTATAATTAGCAAGGATTTTGAGTTTGAGTAACATTTTGTAATAAAATAATTGACAAATGGCAAACAACCTTAACTTGTCAACAATGCCTAGCACCTAAAACCTTTGTTATGCGCTCTTTCTGGACAGAACCTTTTTTATGGATTCACCTGGCTGGTTTGGCAGCTTTGCCTTTAACCTTGGAACTTATTTGGTTCGGACTGGCAGCAGGTAACCCCATATTGCCAGTTTGGCTGGAGTTACTATTAGTGGCTACTATCGGCATAGTGCCAGTACTATGGATGCAATTGACTCATCCCTTCGACATTTTCAGCCTGTTGTTAGTAGCTCTCAAACCAGAACAACTGACACAAGACCAACAAAAGCTATTGTATTTGTTCAAAACAAAAACTAACAAGGTGCTGACAATCGCAGGCACTGTTCTGATGTTATGGATACTTTGGCAAATCTACCGAATAGCCCCCTTAGCTGTTACAGCGGCTTCCTTGATTCCTGGAGGGCATATTGTTGGTTTGCTTGGTGCTGGATTAGCCTTTCTAGCTAGTAATTTGTTCTTGCAAGTACCATTAAGTGTGGCACAAGTCCTGCTCACTAAGGAGTCAGAGTGGCAGACTACTCCAGCTTATCCCGTAGAAAAAATACAGCAGGACTTTACTATACCTGGGATTAAGGTCAATCAAATTTTGCCCTGGGCTAAGGATTCGACAATATCACCATCATCTGCTGATGAGTGATTTTTTAGAGGTTGGTCAAGAAACCCGATTTCTAAGAAGACTGGACTAGTGCAAGAAGGCAGAAGACAGGAGGGAAGAAAGCTTGTACAGTAAGCTTTTTCATATTTTTTTACTGGTGGGTTATTTCCGCCCCGCTGTACTAGCTCTCTAGTTAATTGGGTAAAAATATTTGAAATTGTTAAAATTAAGATGTTGCTGAAAACACAATCTGAAAAAAATAGCTGAGTTATTCTAGTAACAAACGAGAAGAGGTGTGTATGGCAAGTTCAACTATTTCTAAATCCAGCCAATTTTCTGAAGACCGTCAAATTTGGGACAGTCTTAAACAAGCGATCGCTTCCAGTTCAGGGTTTGAGCGCTGGCAGATTGAACATCCAGTGGAAGATCAACTTAAAAAGTATAACTTGGACACTCAAGTACGTCTTTATCTTCGCGAAACTTTAGAGACTCTTGCTTACTAGAAGATACTGTGGGCAGGGGATGGAAACTGTCACTTAATTACTGCCCACCTCTACCCATAGTCCTTAATACCAAAAATTTAAACTATAGTTTGACTAATTTTGTTCAATTCCTCAATAGCCTCAACCAGGCGATTCCCCTCAACAACCACCTCTGACGTTGGATATCCAATCGTATAGAGACGACTTTAGCTATGAGCCAAGGATTTTAAGATACTGTTGGCGAATCGATGTAGGGTATGATTCCTCCCCTAGAAGGAGTGGGGCTTTCCGGCTCTTTTAACCGTTGGTGGATTATTGGAATTGGTACAAGATTTGACATCCTCCTCGCCCTAGAAGGACGAGAATTCCTACTAGCCGAACAGTGTTAACTGCACGTACTCTCGGTGGGTTGACGCTTCACAGGTTACTGCTTCCTTTACAGAAGTCTTACGCCTTCCTCCACGTCCGGTTTGAGTCTCGGAATGTCCTCCCGCGACTAAGATATTCTTTGCGGCATTCACATCTCTATCGTGTGTTGTGCCGCAGTTTAAGCAAGTCCATTCTCGAATTGATAGATCGAGTTTTCCACCACGGAAACCACAACAAGAGCAAGGAAGAGAAGTTGGTTCCCAGCGACTGATTACTCTAAACTCCCGACCGTATTTTTCAGCTTTTCCTTCCAGATATGTCCGAAACTGTCGCCAACCTAAATCACTGATGGCTCTGGACAATTTCCGGTTCTTGAGCATCCCTGCAACGTTTAAATCTTCCAAGACAATCGTTTGGTTCTCACGAATTATCTGAGTTGAAAGTTTATGCAGGAAATCTGTGCGAGTATCTTTGAGTTTGGCTTGTAGTTTAGCTTTGCGCAATCTTGCACGTTCATAACGCTTGCTCCCCCGATTCTTTCTAGATAAATTTTTACTCAATCTGCGAAGTCGATTGATGCGCTTTTTGAGCGGTTTAGGAGCATCGATTTTTTGAGCATCATCCAAGGTAGCAAAAGTTTTGATCCCCAGATCGATGCCAACACTGTCCTCATTCTTGGGTAAAACATCAGGGGATATCTCAACCACAAAGCTGACAAAGTAACGCCCCGCAGCATCCTTAATGACTGTTACCGACGATGGTTCAGCTGGCAATGGCCTAGACCAAACAATTTTAAGCTTTCCAATCTTGGCTATTTTTAAGCAATCACCCCTGATAGTAAACCCCCTCTGGGTAAACCTAGCTGACTGCTTGGCATGACGCTTTTTGAACTTTGGAGGCTTAACAGGCTTACCCTTCCGTTGTCCTTTACAGGACTTAAAAAAGTTCCGATAAGCTTTCTCTAAATCATTGAGAGCTTGTTGCAAGGGAACACAAGAAACACCAGACAACCATTCCCGTTGAGTTGTCCTTTTAGCCTGAGTTATGAACTGTTTGTGAAGTTGAGCATTTTTGGGCTTCTTTGCTCCAGTTTTGTACTGAGTAATGCAGAAGGCTAACGCATCATTCCACACCACACGCACACATCCGAACAATTTAGCCAACGCTAATTGTTGTCTAGGTGTGGGATAAATTCGGTATCGGTAGCGTGCTTTCATGATACTATTGTACACGATAAATCCGTACAATTACTAGGAAAAAGCGGGTGGATTTTCGACTTGAGGAATTCGAGAAGAAAATCCTTGAAGAGTACTGTGCAGCAGTCGGTAGAACAAAGTCTGATGTCCTCACAGAGCTAATTAGGTCGCTCAGGAGGAGGAAAAAGCAGTCCTAGAAGGACGGGGCTTCAGACCCAATTTTTTGGTGAATTAAGTGCGATTATCAGTAATCTTAAGGAATAGGTATATGCCAAAATTCTACCTCACTATCTTAAACCTGTAGCCTCTTTGCTCCCTTAATAGTGCTATGAATCTCAAACTGACAATTCTTGCGACTGCTGCTTGGATAACTACAATCAGTCTAGGTAGCAGTGCTAGTGCTGAAAATTTGCAGCATATCCAACAGTTACTGACAACCAAAGACTGTACTGAATGTGACTTGAGAGATGCTGGTCTCATTTTGACTGATTTGACAGGTGCTAACTTAAGTGGAGCGGATCTGACTCGTGCCAATCTCAGTCGTGCTAATTTGACTGGAGCGGATCTAACTGGAGCGAATTTGACTGGTGCTTCTCTTAATGGTGCGAATTTAACTGATGCTTCTCTCAATGGTGCATCTTTGAGTGGTACAGATCTCAGAGATGCTTATCTAGGAGGTGCTCAATTATTCGGAGTCAATCTCAATTCTGCTAATGTGCGAGGAGCTGTTGGTATCCCTGCTTACGCCGGAACTCATCAAGACTTTTATGCTTGGGGTGCAGTTGAAGCCGAAAGAGGGAACCACAATGTAGCGATCGCTAATTACAATCGATCATTAGCCCTCAAGCCAGACTTTGCTCCAGCATTCCTCGGACGTGGAGTAGCTCGTTTTGAGCTAGGAGATGAGTTAGGAGCAGCTCAAGATGCTCAGATAGCTCTAGAGCTTTTTGAAGAACAAGGAGATACCAGAAACCATAAAAGGGCCAAATATTTGGTAGACGTTGTCGAACATCTCCATGAAAGAGATCAAGAAGCACCTGGAGGAGGCAATCCAACTCTCTTTAAGATTGGACAAGCTGTAGTATCTATTGGCTCCTTTCTTTTACGATTCCTTGCTCCATTTTGATTTACTCACCTGAAGGGGTGATAAGCAATGGGTTAGACTCAGATCTTGCACCTGATGTTGAAAACCGGATTTTGAGCAAAATTACAAGGAATTCAATAGGGTTTCAGCTTCTCAAAATCCGGTTTTTTCGATTTTTGGGGCTTGGTGCAAGATCTCAGTTAGAAAAATTGCTCGGGAGATACAGCAAATTTCATCTAAGCAGAGTAAACAAGGACAGGCAAGATGCCTGTCCCCACAAGAGTTTTATTATTGATATCTGTACTTCATTTACCTGCAATCTACTGTATCAGGGTTTGAAGGTTTTGACATTTTGCGATCAGCTTGCGCTAATCGCACCGAATGCAATTCAAGATTTGAGCAAATCAAACAGCTGATTAATCGTACCTTTCTCGTGATTACTCATGCTTGCCTCAGGGCGAATATTTTCCTGTTCTCTTTTCCAGAGGTTTCGCTGATATTCGGTTTCAAGGGAAACATTTGCTCTTTCTTTGAGGTAACTGTAGATCTTCTCCTTATTTGCATTATGAGAGACACTAACCCGAATCACAAGAACATCATCGCGCTTCCTCTCAATACTCCGGATATCTAGCTGTGCACTCTCATTTTCAAGCTGTATTTCCCTAAAGTAGTGAGCAAAATCTTGCCAATCAATGTGGTTTTGAAAGATCAGGTCAATGGTATCTAAATCCTTTTGAAATAATGTGGTGAACTCCCCTGGCTCAAAAAAGCCAGTGCAGGGACGACGCTCCTGTTGCTCATCTTGTAGATAGAAGTAGTCACAGGTTACATCATCAAGATTGGTCTCAAAATTGATATGCCAGTTTTTGAGACAGGTTCCAGTCAGTATAGCCTTATAGAAGTTAGCAGCTAATAGTTTAGTGCCTATCAACTTCACTCCAGAAAGGTTTGCCTCACTGAGGTCAGCTCCTTTGAGATTGGCTCCTCTAAGATCGGCTCCCCTGAGATCAGCTCCTTTGAGGTTGGCGTCTCTGAGATCAGCTTCCCAGAGGTCAGCTCCTCTAAAATCAGCTCCCCTAAGGTCTGCCTGACTTAGGACAGCCTCATTGAGGTGAGCCTGATTTAGTTTGGCTCTCTTGAGTTGCGCTCCAATGAGGTTAGCTTTACTTAACTTAGCTGTAGTAAGCTGAGCCTCATTTAGTTGTACCCCATTGAGGTTGGCCATACCAAAGAACTCAGCTCCAATGAGTTCAGCTCCGTTAAGGTTAGCCAAATTGAGGTTGACTCCATTAAGTTTGGCTCCGTTAAGATTAGCAAAATTGAGGTCAGCTTCGCTAAGGTCAGCTCCACTAAAGTTAGCTCCAATGAGCTTAGCTTCCTTAAGGTTGGCTCCTGAGAGATTGGCTCCTGCCAGATTGGCTCCTACCAGATTGGCTCCACTGAGGTGTTTTTTTCTGAACTCAACATAATTCCTCCTCCCTTTCCAGCACAGTCTTAACAGAAAGTTTATCCTTCGTTGCTGCTCGATATATTTTGATTGTTGCAACTTGGCTTTTTGATTTCTAGAAAAAAGATACTGCTCAAAACTAGCAAAAGGTTGACAGATAGCTAAGACTATCAATAGCCCTCGCACTGTGATAATCAAGCCACTCTCGTACCTTGACTTACCTTCCTCTATCAGATTGTGATGAACCTCATGCAAATCTCCTAAAACTTCTTCCCTAAGAGAAAAGGGTAAAAAAACAGAAATTAATCGGTAAAAAATATTCATTGCTTTCCTTGTTTCCATAGTGGAAGTAACCCACCGATTTTACTTTATTGATGCACTATTGCGACTCTTTTGGGATGCCTAAAACTCTTATTTTTGTGCTGATTAACCTTCTAAGTTATTCATGTCAGTACCATTTTTTTAATCTTTGGCGAAACTCATCTTCTCCATCGATAAAATCTCTACCTTTGAGAGTAATTGTGTACATTTTTCTTCTATTTCCCCCTCGGACATCTAAAGAAATATCGCTCATATAACTTTTGACAAAATCACCTTTTTCCAACTTGTGTAAGCTAGGATAAAGATTCCCGTCCCCCAAATACAGGTCTCCATCAGTTAGTTCAAAGATGATGTTCCTAATCTCTACCGCATAGCTGTCTCTGTTCAGTAAAAAGCACAGCATATACTCCTGTATTCGTGTCACTCTCATGCTCATTATTTTTCAGTAGCATAAAAAATCAATCAGAAAACTGCTAGGCTGAGATATCTACAATTCAATCCTGAGCACCCTGAAAACTTTATATTTACTGCTGTAGAAGAACCGCTACTTAATCAATATAGACAAGAGCATTGGAACCCACCATCAATTTTTTGATACTGCAATAAGAACTCTATGTGATATATTAAGCCGTTCTCTCATCCTAATTATTTTATTTGGACATAGGTTGCTGGGTCAAAAATGATCCTCATTTTTTCGATGGGCAGCTATCTTAAAGTCTTGATAAATTAGAGGTATCTTAAAGGCTTGATAAATTAGGTAGTAGAAAAAGCGACAGCATCAGTAACGCTGGCACTTTTGTGCAAAATTTCTATCTATTTTTCTCAACAGCTTTCTCTCTGATTGCTAATCAGGGACGGACTCACTTACGCACAAGGAGAAGCTAATCAAATGCTGAATTCCGCCACCAAAACAGCCGATACGAGTGAACAGCTAAGTTGCTCTAAAATTGAAACCAATACAGAAGAACCGACTTTGCTGCACTTAATTGATAAAGTTGGCGATCTTGCGATCGCAAATCAAGATGCTGGTCTTATTCTTGCAGGAGCTCTTAGCATATCAGTTATTTTTTGGGCGATAGCAGACGCCGCAGCAAAACTGCTCAAAGCAGTACGCAGCCAATAACTCTCGGTTCGCCCATTTTTTTAGCGGTTTATAAAATTAAACTTGCGCTATATATAGTGTAAATGAGTTTACTCAAAACTATATATATGGATTGAGTCAGTTGATTGTTTTTGGCGATGGCGCAGATCCCGTTGCGATCGCAAAATGTCAAAACCTTCAAACTCTGATATCTGCTGAGCAATTTTTCTAAGCCATTTTTAAATGGGCGAACGATGAGTATCTTAAGATAGGGATGAATTATTCTAAACCAGGATTTCACCCCTTAGGACTGAGTATCCTGCCGTCGAATTGCCACAACAGCAGGTTTTGGTGGTTCATTTGACTTTTTATTAGGCCAGTTAGAGCCTAGGGGAACTGTGCGAGTTTGTAAGAATTCCTCACCATCATTGGTTGTCATTACTAGTTTGCGGATTTCAGCAGCATTGTTTTGACGAATTCCATGTTTCTCCCCTGGGTGTTGTATTGCCAGGAACAAAGTTTGCTCATCTGAGCTACTAAAAAATAGTCCGGTAGTTTCACATTCCATTGGACCGATACCGAATAGATAAGCGTTTCCTGTATCGGGACCAGAGGTAGGAATAAACCAAATTGAGTTGTTACCAAAAATGCCTTGGATATCAGTTTGACCTAAAGGTTTACCTTCAGTATCAATACGACTGGGAACGGCTTTATTGTGCTGGGAAGTAGAGATATCCGTCACCATCCAAAGATTGCCATCCTTGTCGAATTCTAGGTTATCTGGGTTGGAAAAACCAGCTCCTCCTGCTGCTGGTTCACCCCCTAAAGCTAAGGCTTCCCAACTGAAGCTGATGGCTGCTGGGTCATCATTGTCTTCTACTAAACGTACAATCCAACCGTACTCCCAAGGAGTTTCTCCTAATGGCCCTTGAAAAACTTGCTTATCGGGGCCACCGTTACCCCCAGGACTACCGGAAGTAAAGGCAATATAGAGGGAGCCGTCGGGGGCAATATCAGTATCTTCTGGACGAGCAGTGCAGGTAGCACCAGCAGCATTAGCAGCATAGTGAGCATCAATTAAAATTGCTCCCTGCTTTTCTTCGGCATTGCCTGTGTAAAGATCTCCTAGGGTAGAAAACTTCTCTTTGAAGCTGATCGCTTCTTCGTCAGTTTGAACTTTAAAGACACCGCCTTCTGGACGTTTTGGCAAGGTTACCAAGTTACCTTCTACTGTACTAGGTAGAACTGGGTTAACTAGAGTTTTAGGCTCTAGGGGAATCCAGCGACCTTTACCATCTGGTGTAAAGATAGCAGCATAAAGTACTCCCTCTGCTAGTAGGCGCGAATTTGCCTTATCTTGGGGATTACTAATTAATCCTTTGCTGACAAATTTGTAGACATGACCACCATAGCGATCGCATCCTGAATATACTGCTAAAGGTTTACCTTTAACTGCCCGACACCCTACTGCTTCATGGCGGAACCTTCCCAAAAAGGTATGCTTCGTACCGTAATCATTAGGGTTAGCCGGATCTATTTCCACTATCCAACCATACTTGTTACCGGCTAAACCAAAGACATTACCCCGTCCATCCACTTGCCGATCATTGATAACGAAAGGAAGAGTTTCTGGAGCAAAGGAAGAGCCATCAGCATATACTGGTTCCGGCACCTGAGCTTGGAAGTTTTCCTCTGCACTCAGAACAGTACCCCAAGGAGTTGTGCCTCCAGCACAGTTTTGAAAAGAACCAATAATGCGATCGCCTAATTTATCAATATACCCCTGAGCTTGCTGTTTGCGGAAAACAGCTACAGCAGGTCCGGTTGCCTTAAGATAGCGATTATCTGTTAAACCAGAAATACCAGTAATTCTACGGTCTACTGGAGAATTAGTTCGCTCCCACTTACCGTCAGCCGTCTTGCGAATCGACATTACCCCCAATCCTTGATCTATTAAACCTTCTTGGGAAATTGCCTTAATTTTGGCTTTGAGAGGATCATCGTCCGGTAAAGCAAAGGCATTTATCTTACCTTTGGAAGCAGCAGCAGCTAACTTCACTTCATCAAACGGCAAAGACTTCCCTATCACTTGGGTATAAGTCTGCATCCAAATACCACCGCTGATGTACTCAAAGTTAATCGTGAGTAGACCCTCATTCTCTCCAGTTTCGATAAAAGCAAGATAGTCATTGTTGTAGCCAAAGCGAGAATCACCCACCTTGTCACCCCAAGCAGCAATGACATCATAAGTAAAACCCTCTGGTAGTACTAGATCATCTACCTATGAAGTGGTAGATGATCTAGTACTACCAGAGGGTTTTACTTATGATGTCATTGC
>JAAHGL010000085.1:0-9482 GCA_010692635.1 Symploca sp. SIO2C1
CCTCTCCTTGAAAGAAGAGGATTGAACTTCAGGAAAATATTTTCTTTTTATTTTCTTCATAAATGAAGAGGTCTTAGACCAAATTAACCAATTATCAATTATCAATTATCAATTATCCATTGATAAACACGGAGTCTCCGAGTCAGGCAACAAGGAAGAGAATTATTTCTCCCATTCAATTGGGGATACCAAGTACTTCCTGAGGAGCTCATGAGTCATTACTCATGAGTCATTACTCATTACTCATTACTCATTACTCATTACTCATTACTTGTTACTTGTTACTTGTTACTTCAAAACGCTTTCCCAATAGACTTATTTAGCAACCCCTAGCTAAACATACTGCTAACAGAACTGTCTTCATGAACACGCCAGATAGTTTCCCCCAACAAGTTAGCCACTGAAAGTATCGTTAGTTGTTTAAACTTCTTGGTTTCGGGAACCGGAATCGTATTAGTAACAATCACTTCTTCAAACACCCCATTGGAAAGGCGCTCTATAGCTGGTGACGAAAACACGGCATGAGTGGCGCAAGCGTAGACTTGACGAGCACCTTCTTTACGTAGTATTTTCGCTGCTTCACAAATGGTTCCCGCAGTATCAATCATATCGTCTACTAGTACTGCTGTTTTGCCCGCAACATCCCCTATAACATTCATCATTTCAGCAACATTGTGAGCTTGTCTGCGCTTATCGATAATTGCTAAGGGGGCATCATTGAGCTTTTTGGCAAATGCTCTAGCTCTAGCAACACCACCAACATCCGGCGAAACTACTACTAAGTCAGTTAGTTGTTTAGAAGCCAGGTAATTTATCAAGACTGGTGAACCATAAACATGATCCAAGGGAATATCAAAGTAGCCTTGGATTTGAGCTGAATGCAAGTCCATTGCCACAATCCGGTGAGCACCCGCTTCGGTCATCAGATTAGCAACCAATTTTGCTGTAATCGATTCACGTCCAGCGGTTTTGCGGTCTGCCCTGGCATAACCATAGTAAGGCATCACAGCCGTAACTTGCCGTGCCGAAGCTCGGCGACAGGCATCGATCATAATCAGCAACTCCATTAAGTGAGAGTTGACTGGGTAACAAGTTGGTTGGATCAAGTAAACATCACAACCCCGAATTGATTCCTGGATTTGGACGTATAACTCACCATCGGCAAACTGCTTGCGAACCATAGGTCCCAAGTCCATGCCAAGGTAGCGGGCTACTTCCTGCGCAAGCGGCACATTAGCAGAACCGGAAAACAGTCGTAGACGATTGTTTTCTGCAATTGTCGGCAGCATGCGCTGAAGCGTTAAAGTGGCAGAACTGCTCACAGGATATATCCTCGAAGCTTATTTCATCGCAATCTTACCATTCTTGGCTCTTATCATCTCAACAGAATTGACTGTAGATTGACTTGGATGATAAGGCTAACGTTTTCTAGTAGAATAGCACAAATCAATTAGTATTAAAGTTACAATTTCATTACTCTCGATAGTCGTGACAATAGACACCTACACGGAACAAGGTATTCTACTGGTAAATCAGATTTGTTATTAGCAGCCCTCACTCTTTTCGTAAAAACTGGTTGACAAGCTCATGGAACCACCAATTGCATCTGGAACTATTTTGCAAGACCGCTATCGCCTACTCAGTATTCTTGGTCAAGGCGGGTTTGGCAGGACTTATTTGGCAGAAGATTTAAATCGCTTTGACGAACATTGCGTCCTCAAGGAATTCATTCCTACCCAGATGCAGACTAACATGCTGGATAAGTCCAGGGAACTGTTTGAGAGGGAGGCAACCATTCTCTATCAAATTCAACACCCCCAGGTTCCAAAGTTCAGAGCAACGTTTGAGCGAGACGGACGAATCTTTTTGGCGCAAGACTATGTAGAAGGGAAAACCTATCATGAACTGCTCAACGAACGAAAATCCCAGCAGTTTAGAGATACTACTAGTTCCGGATTATTCTCTGAACCAGAGGTAAGACAGCTATTTGAGCAACTGTTGCCGGTGTTAGATTATCTTCACCAACAACGGATTATTCATCGGGATATTTCACCAGACAATATTATTGAACGCAGTACGGATAAACTGCCGGTATTGATTGACTTCGGCGTTGTCAAAGAAGTGGTAACTCGAATTCAAGGTTCACAGACACAGAATTCCCTCCCAGCTACAAGTGTGGGTAAATCTGGTTATGCGCCTAGTGAGCAAGTCCAGATGGGGAAGGCTTATCCTAGTAGTGACCTTTACTCTCTAGCAGTTACAGGGGTAGTATTATTAACTGGCAAAGACCCTAAGGAACTTTTCGATCAGGAGCAGATGACTTGGAACTGGCGTCCGTGGGCTAATATCAGTGAGCAGTTTGCCTCTATCTTAGATCGGATGCTGAGTTATCGACCAGGCGATCGCTACCAATCAGTAGCAGAAGTCCAGGAAGCATTGCAATCCCAACAATTACCAGATACTCAGCTTTCCAATGTTGCCACAGTGGCAGTGGGAGGTAATCGTCCTGAAACTGATACTCTTAGTGGCAGAGCTTCAGCTCAACCTCCTCCAGTAATTCCTAAACCTAATCAATCATTGTGGGATAAGCCTTGGGTAGTTGTAGGAATTGGAGCAGGTTTGGCATTACTATTCGGCTTGGCCTCTTGGGCAGCTTTTAATAATTTCCGCCAGAGTGGAGAACAAACATCACAGCCTAGTCCCACAGAATCTACTGCAAGTAAACTCTATAACAAACGCCTAGAGTTGTTTCCCAATCAACCGATTACAGAATCAGGAAATTTGGTAGCAAACTCCAGCGTTGATTACAAATTCCGGGGTGAAAAAGACCAGAAGCTGAACGCATCTATCACTGAAGAAGGGGTTTTGATGACGATAACTGGTCCTGAGCAAAATACCGTCCCCAAAGCAGAACGAGTACGGCAGTGGGAAGGCACTCTCCCTTCCTCTGGTGATTACACAATTAAACTGAGTCCCGTCGAGGGTTTGGCAGATAGTAATTATGAGCTAAAGCTTAACTTGACAGAAGCACCTAAACCGTCACCGTCACCATCGCCATCGCCATCCCCATCGCCATCACCATCACTATCCCCATCGCCATCCCCATCACCATCACCATCCCTGTCACCGTCACCATCCCCGTCCCCATCACCGTCACCGTCCCCATCACCATCGCCATCCCCATCACCGTCCCCATCACCGTCACCGTCCCCATCACCGTCACCACCACCATCGCCATCGCCATCACCATCACTATCCCCGTCACCGCCACCTGTATTTAAAGAACAGCCGGTAAACTTGGCTCCAGGTTCAGGCGAGCTTTTTAGCGGTAAAACCAGTCCTCTGAAGATTAAGCGCTATTTAGTTGAGCTTCCGGAGGGACAGCAACTGAGAGTAGAAGTTAAAGAGGGTAAAGTAGCTTTAAATATCCTTGCTCCCGATGATAAACCAATAGATGAAAATGCAGTCAATACCCAATTTTGGGAGGCTCCTGTACCTCTTCCCCCTGGAAAATATAAGATTGATGTGGTTGCACCAGAGGAAACAGATTTTAAGATAGATATCAAGTTGCCTCCATCTTTAGGTTAAAGAAATAGGGAGTGGGAGACGCGGGGACACGGAGCTCAGGGAAGATACCCAATTACCCATTCCCCATTGGTGACAAGTTAAGGTAAAAGTGTCGTTGTCAAGGGAGCTGGGGGAGCTGGGGAAGCTGAGGAAGCTGAGGAAGAAGAATACAATTTTTCTAACCTCTTGAGTATTTCCATATATAGTGTTTTTTGAGCCCTCAAGCGCCATATATGGGAGTTGACAAAATGCACAACCGTTTAACTTGTCACCATTGCCCATTCCCTATTCCCCATTCTCAAACAACAAACAACCAAAAACCAACAACCAAAAACCAACAACAATTTGAACGTATTACTAATTACTGGCACCAATACAGAAACCGGCAAAACAGTTCTCACCTCTGCTCTAGGAGCTTATTGGCAAACTTACCGTCAATCAGAAAGTCTGGGAATTTTGAAGTTGATTCAGACAGGCATTGGCGATCGCGAATTGTACCAAAAGCTCTTTAACCTTAACCAAAGCCCAGAAGAAATTGCACCATTACAATTTCAGACTCCTGTAGCACCACCAGTGGCAGCAGAACGGGAAGGACGCTCAATTGAGCTAAAGTTGGTTTGGGAGAAGTTTAATACTCTGCGACAACAACGACAATTAGTTATAGTGGAAGCTCTCGGAGGACTAGGCTCTCCTGTAACTCATGAATTGATTGTGGCAGATATCGCCAGGGATTGGGGTCTACCGGTGGTCTTAGTAGTGCCTGTACAATTAGGTGCGATCGCGCAGGCAGTAGCTAATGTTGCTTTAGCACGTTCCTCTGGCGTACACCTTAAAGGTATGATTCTCAATTGTGTCAGTCCCTGTTCTGAGCAACAAATTGCCGACTGGGCGCCAATTAAACTAATCGAATCTTTCACCAATGTTCCAGTTTTGGGCACCATACCTCATTTAAATGATCCAACAGACATTTCTCAGCTAGCTCAAGTTGCTTCAGATTTAGATCTAGAGCGATTTACTAGATTGGTGGGAAGTGCCTCGTTATAGCCAATGAGAAAAGGAAAAAAGTCAGGGGTAGGGGAAAAAGGAATTGAAGAGCTCCCCAGGAGTGTTTCGTGCCCCCAATTGAATGGGAGAAACAATTCTCTTCCCTGTTGCCTAACTCCTGACTCAGTGTTTATTCAGAGATTAGCGATTAGCCATTAGCCATTAGCGATTAGCCATTAGCCATTAGCCATTAGCTTTGAGCGTGTTTCTCAAGAGTACTCAACCGGATTTGATATTATTAATCGTTTTGTTTGGTAAAGAACTGCCAAACTGCCAAGCTTTCTGAGTCCACAGCTCATTGAGTAACAAAGCATTGGAGATTGGCGTTGTCGCCTCCAATGGATGAGGTGGTTTTTCTACCAAGGAAGCAGAACCTTTCTCGTGAGATTGAACTAAGTTGACTATCCAGGGCAAAAAGTCCAATATTTCTTCAGGCAATAGAATGAGATCAAAATTCCAATCTTGATTCATCCCTTGACAGTCTTTTCTCCATTTATTGGGTGCAACTATACCAGCCCCTTTATTGACAGACACTCGTAGAATAAATGGACGTTCAGGGATTAAATCATCAGGTGCTGTGTAAACACAAATACGTAGATAATTTAAGAGTTTATTGTCATCTATCCAATAAGCAATAGGGAGATTACCCATTGATGAATTATTAGGAGTAATACTGACTTCTACTGGCATTGCCACAGCAAAGAGAGAGTAAAACTCACGCCTCAACTGAGAAACAATGCTTATTGCTTTTGGAGTCATAGTTACTGAAACTTTTAGGGATACAACCAGCAATGGAAATAGCTCGATTTAATCAGACAGCTTGTTTTAATATTGTTTTTTTCCATAGCGGGAAAGCCTTCTCAGTTGCTTATGTCTGGCAACTGCTTTACGCTTACGTTTTTCAATAGGTGTTTCAAAATAACGATGTTTCTTCATGTCAGGAAAAATTTCCGCTTTGGAAACTTCTCGCTTAAATCGACGTAGGGCTGACTCAATACCTTCATTTTCACCTACAGTCACTTTGGTCATTTTGTTTCCTCAATGGCAATGAACCTAACTCTGATGTTAAGTAAGAAAGTACTTCCTGAGAAGTTATGCTCCTACAGCTTGAGCAGCAAAAGCAGCAAAAAGGTACATCAGCGCAACCAGTAATCTCACTCCTTAAATTTACACAATAGAACGTAACGAGGAAAGGCTCTCAAGCTCAATTGACACTACGTATCTCCGGAATTAAGAAGGTGTAGAGATTTAAATCCGGAGAGCTGCTTGATTAGCTCAAACACGAAATTTCCGCCGAACTTAATGCTCACAACTTAGCATAGCACAGACTTGGAGCAAGCCTTGAGAGCCTCTGCCACGATTCAGGCCAAACGCCTCAACCTTGATGATGATTTCACCGAAAGCGGCGGGAAGCCGATTCCTTAAGGGATGGGAGAGATAGCCGCCCACCGCTTGGTTGTTTTTTTTTTTTTTTGTTTTTTTTACAAACAACTAACAACTAACAACTTGCTAACACTAAATCCCCTGTGCTTTAGCAGGGGGATGAGTTAACTGAACCTTGCTCATGAATCGTGGCGATCAATCCGGGCTGTAGCAGGATGTCAAAAACTTTTGGGTATGTTACAGAAGTAGAAGTAAAGTTCAACAATTGTTGTATTATTACCAGACTTTCTTTCACTTTTTAGATACTGAAAAAGATGGTTTCTACTTTCCCAACCCCTAGTTCTGTTAACCTATCTCAGATTAGATTCAACATTCGCTCCATGCAACCTCAGTTGGTTGATTGGCGAAGGCGTTTGCACCAGCGACCTGAACTCGGTTTTCAAGAACAACTGACATCGGAGTTTATTGCCCAAAAGTTACAGGAATGGGGCATTGAACATAAAACTAAGATTGCCAAAACTGGTATTGTTGCGACAATTTCTAGTAACCTGCCAGGACCAGTACTGGCAATTCGGGCAGATATGGATGCTCTGCCAATCCAAGAAGAGAATGATGTGCCTTATCGGTCACTAAATGAAGGGAAAATGCACGCTTGCGGTCATGATGGTCATACTGCGATCGCATTAGGAACAGCTTACTATCTCTCCCAACATCGAGAAGACTTCAGGGGAACCGTAAAAATTATCTTTCAACCGGCTGAAGAAGGACCAGGGGGAGCTAAGCCGATGATTGAAGAGGGAGTTTTGAGTGCTCCTGAAGTGGATGCAATTATTGGATTGCATCTGTGGAACAATCTCCCTATTGGTACAGTTGGTGTTCGGAGTGGTCCGTTGATGGCAGGAGTAGAGAATTTCCGTTGCACCATTTTAGGAAAAGGTGGACACGGTGCCATGCCCCATCAGACTATTGATTCTGTCCTAGTCAGTGCCCAAATCGTTAATGCTCTGCAAACGATTGTGGCTCGTAATGTCAACCCCCTTGAATCAGCGGTTCTTACTGTAGGTGAACTTCATGCGGGGAAAGTTCATAATGTTATTGCTGATACGGCACGCTTCAGTGGCACAGTTCGGTATTTTAACCGTAAGTTGGAAGGATATTTTGGTAAGCGAATTGAGCAATTAATTGCTGGTGTTTGTCAGAGTCATGGTGCCAGTTACGATTTAAACTATTACCGACTTTATCCACCAGTAATTAATGATGCCAATATTGCTGAATTAGTAAGTTCAGTGGCTACAGATGTGGTAGAAACACCAGTAGGAATTGTCCCAGAATGCCAAACTATGGCAAGTGAAGATATGTCATTTTTCCTCGAAGCCGTACCTGGTTGTTATTTCTTTCTTGGCTCAGCTAACTCCGCTGAAGGTTTGGCTTATCCCCATCATCATCCCCGATTTAATTTTGATGAAACAGCCTTAGGTATGGGAGTGGAAATTTTTGTGCGTTGCGTCGAAAAATTTTGCTGCTAAGTACCTTAGACCAAATAAGGGTTAATACCAAATCCGGGGAACACTACCCCGGTTTTGAGAAAGTTGGGGTAGCTGAGGGAGAAAAATTCACCCAATGATAAAGAGAGGAAAGGCTAGTACCGCTGTGCGGAATTTAGAATTTAAGAATGTAGTGCGAGCGTCTCGCTCGCTAAAGGTTAAACGCGAGCAAGATGCTCGCACTACTTTTTTCTCTTCCTCGATAGAGATAACCGTAAAAACTCCGCATCAACCCCAAACCCGACGCAACTCCAAAACAAAACCTGGTAATATTTCCTCTCCTGATAACTCAGCAGGATTTGACAGTACTTCCATCACTAACCCCAGTCGATAAATTTCCACTTTTCGATTTTTCGGATCGATTAACCAGCCGAGTTTCGCACCATTGTCCATATACTCCCTCATTTTCTCTTGCAGCGACTTAAGAGTATCGGAAGCAGAGCGTAACTCCACTACAAAATCAGGGCAGATATTAGCAAAAGTTCCTTTTTCTTCTGGAGTCAGTGCATCCCAACGTTGTTGACTCACGCAAGATGCATCGGGAGCACGAGTCGCACCATTGGGTAAAATGAAAGCAGTTGAGGAGTCAAAGGTTTTTCCCGGTTCACCTGCATTTCGCCACCAGATATACAACTCTCCAGAAATACTGCTATTGCGTTCTCCAGTTTGCCAACCTGTTGGTGGATTCACAATTAACTCTCCTTGTGCGGTTCTTTCCAGTTGCAATTCCCTATTTCTTGCGGCAAGAGCAGCAAACTGTTCTTGGGTGACATATAGCTTAATAGTTTTTGGTATCTCAAGTAACAAAGTTTCGGCTTCCGGTAAGGCTTGTGTCTGTACCATTTTTGTCTCCTATATTTTCGGGATACGGAGTACAACACCTATTTTAGTAGTCGATCTAGGCTAATGAGTGTAGGTTGGGTGTAGCGCTAGCGGAACCCAACGAAACATAGATCAGTGTTGGGTTTCACTATCTCCTTTTTTTAATCAAGTTAGATGTACGATATTTTGAGCATACTGGTTGTAATAAGCCCTAGTCTCATCTATAAACACTACAGTTCCTCAATTTCTTTTCTCGATAATCCTGTTGCTTCTGCGATCGCGTCAAGATCAGTCCCTTTTTGTTTTAAGATTCTGGCTATGTTAACCTTTTCCTCCTGTTTGCCTTGCTGCATGCCCTGTTTGATACCTCGCTTTATGCCCTCTTCTAAACCATCCAATCTTCCCTCTGAGCGTGAACTTTCTATCATACTGATTTCATAGCGCCGATTCTCCATAAATCTCAAATAATTTGCTCTCTCTTCTTCACTCAAGCTATCTACTAGTAAATTCGCCTTCGCTTCCGCTAAACCTTGGGCTGTAAATTCCTCTTTGATTTGGCTCCTTTTCAGAAAATATATCCATTCATCCAAGGTATTCTTCGCCACATCGTTAAAGTTATTTACTTTAATCACATAATACTCAGGGAAAATCTCAGATACTGCTTGGATATTAAACAGCTTCTTCTGTCTGATTGAGGGCACTAAAGAGTCTTCTAAGTGCAGTCCACGAAAATCTAACTTCCCTTGGTAAATATAATCATCCCCCTGTCCCAGAGAAAAGTAGACTACATTTACTGAATAGACTTTTTTGACTTTACCGTAAGGTTCTCCTTTTTCCAGGAAGTCAGTAATTAACTTCGCTGTGCCGTAGAGCATGCGATGAAAATAATCTTGCTCTGTATTATTTTGTACTTCAATAAGAATTAATTCACCCTGGTCATTTTCTGCCAGAATATCGACTCGATTGAGCTTGTCATCCTCAGCTTGTGGATTGCTTTCACTTTCGAGTATCGATTGTATCTTGATTTGTTTGCCCAATAACTCACTGAGGAAACCAGCCAAAACGACATGATTAGCTTTGTTTCTGAGTAATTTTTTAATCGCCCAATCAAATCTGATGTGT
>JAAHGL010000085.1:9492-27819 GCA_010692635.1 Symploca sp. SIO2C1
TTCACTTTCGAGTATCGATTGTATCTTGATTTGTTTGCCCAATAACTCACTGAGGAAACCAGCCAAAACGACATGATTAGCTTTGTTTCTGAGTAATTTTTTAATCGCCCAATCAAATCTGATGTGTATTTGGGGCATAACGGCATCGATGGGAGTGTCTACATAATATATTGTGCTAGATTGAGTCCTATCGCAAGAAGGCAGGAGGCAGGAGGGAAGAAAGCTTGTACAGTAAGCTTTTATTCCCCATTCCCAATTCCCCATTCCCAATTCCCCATTCCCAATACACAGAATAATGCAGAAAATTCCGAAAAGAGTCTCCACTGCCCTAATGAATGCTCTAAGTGCAGGAGTTGTGCCTAGAATTGGACTCGAACATATTGCTGTTGGTAGGGAAAAGGAAATTGCCGCTCTCTCCCAAGACTTAGAAAATATAGCCGAAGGTGGTGCTGGCTTCCGTTTTATTATTGGGCGTTACGGCTCAGGAAAAAGCTTTATGCTGCAACTAATTCGTAACTTGGCAATGGAGCAAGGCTTTGTGGTTGCAGATGTTGACTTATCTCCGGAAAGACGACTAGCCGGTAGCAATAGTCAAGGGATGGCAACTTATCGGGAATTGATGAGCAATCTAGCTACCAGAACTAACCCAAGTGGTGGTGCGATCGCACTGATTCTGGAAAAATGGATTAGTGGGATTCTCTCTCAAGTTGCCCAAGCTACAGGAAAGCGCCCTGATGATGAGGGATTTGATGACCAAGTTGAGTTAAAAATTCGGGAAGTGGTTGATGATTTGGAAGGCTTGGTGCACGGTTTTGACTTCGGTAGTGTAATTATTGCCTATTGGCGCGGTTACCGAGAAGATAATGAAGAGAAAAAGGATGCAGCATTGCGCTGGCTGCGAGGGGAATTTGCCACAAAAACGGGAGCCAAGTCAGCCTTAGGGGTGCGAGTCATTATTAATGATGACACCTGGTATGACTACATTAAGCTTTTTGCTAAGTTTGCCTCTGATATCGGCTATAAAGGACTGTTAGTTTTGCTAGATGAAGCTGTGCATTTGTACAAAATCACTCATGCAGGTTCTCGGCACAATAACTACGACAAGCTGTTAGCAATGTTCAACGACTCGATGCAGGGTAAGGCAGAATACTTGAGCATTATTGTGGGAGGAACACCTCAGTTTCTGGAAGATAAGCGCCGAGGGCTTCATAGTGAAGAAGCTTGGCGCACTCGTTTGGTAAAAAGTCGCTTTGTTAAGGATGGACTTCAGGATACTTCTAGTCCTGTAATTCAACTAGAAGCTTTAACATCAAAAGAACTTTCTCAACTGTTGCAACGCTTGGTGCAGGTTCATGCTACTCACTACAAGTATAAGAAGGTTCTCTCCGCTAAAGAATTAGAGGAATTTAAGCAAGAGGTTGTCAATCGCTTGGGAGCCGATACACTTTCTACCCCACGGGAAGTTGTTCGGGATTTTATCGGTGTTTTGAATATCCTTCAGCAAAATCCACAAGTTACTTTCACCGAATTAGTCCGCGATACAAATTTTCAGCCTACTCCTACTGAGGAAAATACCAGTATGGATAAAGATAGTGAGTTTGCTGAATTTACTTTGTAACTAATCAACAGCTAGTGCAAGATTTAAGAATAACGCGATCGCTTTTACCATTCAAGGTGCGATCGCTCAACTTAGAATGTCACGCAGATTCAGATTTGAGTAACCAGGATGGATGAGCAATAAGTTCAGCTGTAGAACGTTTCTCTACCATTTCCCTGGTAATCATACAGCGAGTAATATTTTTGCAGGAAGGTAACTCATACATCACATCCAGCATTACTTCCTCTAAAATACCTCGCAATGCTCTGGCTCCAGTTTTGCGGCGCAATGCTTCTTGAGCCATTGCTTTGAGAGCATCGGGATGAAATTCTAGGCGGACATTGTCCATAGTCAATAGTTTTTGGTACTGTTTAACCAAAGCATTGCGAGGTTGGGTAAGTATTCTCATCAAGACTTCTTCATTTAGTGCCTCTAAGGTCGTAATGATCGGCAATCGTCCAATCAACTCCGGAATTAGACCAAATTTCACCAAATCTTCTGATTCCAAGTGCTTAAAAGATTCTGCTGCAGACTTGTTTTGGGAAAAAACCTTCTCGCTAGTTTTAACAAAGCCAATTGATTTTTTCCCTGTACGCTGCTCTATTAAGTTATCTAAACCAACGAAGGCACCACCGCAAATAAAGAGAATATTACTGGTGTTCAGTTGAATACACTCTTGATAAGGATGCTTGCGTCCTCCTTGAGGTGGTACATTTACCACTGTCCCTTCCAGAATTTTTAGTAGAGCTTGCTGAACTCCCTCACCAGAAACATCACGAGTGATGGAAGCACTTTCGCTCTTGCGGGAAATCTTATCAATTTCGTCAATGTAGATAATGCCTTGTTCAGCAACCTCAACATCGAAGTCAGCCACTTGCAACAATCGCAGCAAGATATTTTCCACGTCATCCCCAACATAACCAGCTTCAGTCAAAGTAGTAGCATCAGCAACGGCAAAGGGGACATCCAACTGGTTTGCTAGGGTTTGAGCCAAAAGTGTCTTGCCACAACCTGTAGGGCCAATTAGAAGAATATTGGATTTTTGCAGTTCTACAGAGTTGTCAACAACCGCTTCACTACCATCACCCTGATTAATCCTGAGACGCTTGTAATGATTATAAACAGCAACCGAGAGAACTTTTTTGGCTTGGTGTTGACCAATGACATAATTATCCAAAGTTGCCTTAATTTCCGTTGGTTTGGGAATTTGATGCCAAGCACGATTATTGATGCTCTTTGATTGCTTCTCGGGTTGCTCTGTGCTTGGGTATGCTTGCATCCCAGTGTTAGTTGAGGAGTTGAGCAGTTCCTCATCTAAGATCTCATTGCATAGTTCTACGCATTCATCACAGATGTAAACGCCAGGACCTGCAATCAATTTCCGAACCTGCTCAGAGGATTTACCGCAAAAAGAACATCTTAGATAGGGATCGTGTTTAGACATATTAAAATTTTGGCTGTTGGAGTATTGCAGTAGATTGAGCTGTAGTTAGTGCAGATGCAACAGATGTGAGCGAGGTAAAGGGAAGGGATGTGACCCAGATGTGAATCTAATGGTTGTCATGGCTAATCTATCGATTAATACCATTCTAAGTGCAACTTCAGGGTCATTGGAGGGGCAGCGGGATTTTCAATTGTATTCAAAAAAAACTCTGAAATTTATTCTCAATTAATAAAATTTCTTGCAAATGGGAAGGGAATGTAACTATGATTGTCAATAATGGGTTTTTTTTGAGAGGGTTATTATGGCTAACTACACAGCCGCTTCACTCAAAGCCGAACTCAATTCCCGGGGGTGGCGTTTGACGCCACAACGGGAAACAATTTTGCACGTCTTTCAAAATCTTCCCAGAGGGGACCATCTAAGTGCGGAGGAACTCTATGATTTACTACAACAGCGTAGGGAACCAATTAGCTTATCTACAATATACCGGAGCGTTAAGTTAATGTCGCGGATGGGTATCCTACGGGAACTTGAGTTGGCAGAAGGACATAAACATTACGAACTTAATCAGCCTTTCCCCCATCATCATCATCATCTAGTTTGCATTCAGTGTAACCAGACGGTTGAATTCAAAAATGACTCCATTTTGAAACAAGGTATGAAGCAAGTGGAAAAGGAAGGCTTACAACTGATTGACTGTCAGCTGACGATTCATACTATTTGTCCAGAAGCAGTGCGGGTGGGATGGCCCTCAGCACTACCGAGCAATTGGCGCTGCTCAAGAGCGATTGCGCGAGAAAAATAGGAATGAAAGATAATTTGGTCAAAGCTCGTTTGTTAACCATAAATAACATTACTTAAGTTAAGCTGAAGCTCCTTCCACTAGGTAACTTCAGCTTAACTTTTAGCAATAGGTACAAGTAAAATCAGCGATCGCTAAGTTTCTGAAGAAACACGCTCAAAGCTAATGGCTAATGGCTAATAGCTAATGGCTAATCTCTGAAGAAACAAGTTTGATCGTTGTTTCTGACCTTCATCGCAGGTGGTACGCCGCCTGTCAGGCGCTTTCAAGTAGATAACTGTCCAGTCATCTCTTCATCAGCTTTCGATGCTTCTGCTGCTAGGCGCTTTTCTTTGTCCCGCTTGCGTTTTTTGGCGTAGAGGTGAATTGATGCTGTCATAGCAATAACCATACCGGCAATTAACCACCCGGTGATGTCTGTAGGAATATTATTCTTGAACACTGCCAGCAAAACAATCACTAATAGCAGCAAAGTCGGTGCTTCATTAAGAGCGCGGAATTGTTGACCACTCCAATTACATTGTCCTTTTTCTAGTTGCCCCATGAGCCGACCGCAGTAAAAATGATATACCAGCAAAACCGCAACAAAAGCCAGTTTGATATGCATCCAGCCAGATTTTAACACTCCCGGCTCAGTGGTCAGTAGACCAATCGCCATTGCCACAGTTACTACCATCCCCGGCATGGTAATAATGTTATAAAGGCGTTTTTCCATGATTTGATACTGATTTTTCAGTATCGTTTGAGCCGGTTCTGGCTCTTGGGAAGCTTCTGCATGATAGACAAAAAGACGCACTAGGTAGAACAACCCAGCAAACCAAACAACAACGCCAATTATGTGAAAAGCTTTAAACCAGAAATAAGCCATGGAGTATTTCCTCTAAATGGTAATTTGAGTAGAATCGGCATTTTTGATCCTACTTGGTTTGTGTGACAAGTCTGTAGCTACTGAACAAATTTATACAAAATTGAACAATTCCATATTGGCAATCTTTTCCTTTGTCGGTTTTAACCAAATCAGCAAAGAAAGATTTTAAATATTTTTTTGCCGTCATTTTAAGCTAAGATGCATTTAAACTGGTTTGTACTAATCTCCGTACCCGAACTCCATAGGTTTCCGCATCATACAACAATTCACAATTTAAATACAGAACAGCTTAAAGTTATCACAGTTTAAATGCGGAACAGCTTAATTGTCTCAGTTGTTCTTCTGACATTGAGGTGAAAATCGCGATCGCGACTTCATATCAGTTATTGTGTTGCCAAAATTATCGTACCAAACTGGGTTTCTTTGCTGGATGTGATCTTCAAGATTGTTGAAATCGCGACTAATTTTTGCTAATATTATTGATAATGGGAAAGATGTGCGCATACAAACTATGCCTCCCACCTTCATTCTTCATTCTCCCTTACATCACCAGGTATAAAAACTCTGTGCCCTCTGTGCCTCTGTGGTGAATTCCCCTCAACTGAGATCTTGCACCAATCCCAAAAAAACCAAAAAACCCGAAAACAAATAATGTAGGTTGGGTTTCACTATTGTTTAATCCAACAAAGTCTTACCAACCTACAACTTTTCCTCCTTGTCTCTCCACACCCGAAAGTCCCTTACTCCCACTCAATCGTGCCAGGAGGTTTGGAGGTGATGTCATAAACTACCCGATTGACTCCCTTGACTTCGTTGACAATCCGGTTGGAAATTGTCTCCAATAAATCATAAGGAGCACGAGACCAATCAGCGGTCATACCATCTTCACTGGAAACAAAGCGCAAGACAATCGGATGGGCGTAAGTCCGCTGATCCCCCATGACACCCACGCTTCTTACTGGCAGCAACACAGCAAAAGCTTGCCAAAAGTCATGGTACATTCCCTGCCGATTAATTTCTTGGCGGACGATTAAATCGGCATCCCGCAAAATATTGAGCCGCTCGGCTGTCACTTCTCCGATAATCCGAATCGCTAAACCTGGCCCAGGAAAGGGATGTCGTCGCACAATTTCCTCTGGCAAACCAATAGAACGACCAACTTTACGTACTTCATCTTTGAAGAGTTTACGCAATGGTTCAACGAGTTTGAAGCAGAGGTCTTTTGGCAAGCCGCCAACATTGTGATGGCTCTTGATTTTCACCGCCACTCGCTCCCCTGTTTGAGGATCAACGTTGGTGTCAGCAGACTCAATTACATCGGGATAGAGTGTGCCTTGAGCTAAATAATCAAAAGGACCAAGGCGTTTTGACTCTTCTTCAAAGACGTGAATGAATTCGTGACCAATGCGACGACGCTTTTCTTCGGGATCAGTGATACCCTCAAGTTGAGTAAGAAAGCGATCGCGAGCATTGACGTACTCTACTGGGATGTGGAATTCTTCCCCAAATAGTTTCACTAACCGCTCTGGCTCTTCTTTGCGCATGAAACCTTGATCAATGAACATGCAAGTGAGTTGATCACCAATCGCTTCATGGAGCAAAAAAGCTAACGTAGAGGAATCAACGCCACCAGACAGAGCCAGCAGTACTCGTTTTTCTCCAACCTTGGCGCGAATTTCTCGAATTGTTTCCTCAACAAAGGCAGCAGTTGTCCAAGTAGGTTCACACTCACAGATGTGGTAAACAAAGTTACGGATTAGGGCAATACCGTCAGCGGAATGCACGACTTCAGGATGGAATTGCACACCATACAGCTTTTTGTTATGGTCAGCGATCGCAGCACAGGGAGTATTCTCGGTATGTGCTAGGGTTTCAAACCCTGGTGGTAACTTCTGACAAGAGTCTCCATGACTCATCCACATGGTTGATCCCTCTTCAACATTTGTTAGTAAGTCAGTGGGATCATCAATATATAAGGCTGCCTTACCATACTCAGCTCGTTCAGCTCGCGCTACCTCCCCACCTAGCTGCTGTACCATTAACTGCATACCATAACAAACTCCCAACACAGGTATTCCGAGATGCCAAATCTCTGGATCACATAAAGGTGTACCCTGGTCATAGACCGAATTTGGACCACCGGAAAGGATAATTCCCTGAGGATTAAGCTGTTGCAGCTGTTGAGCAGTGGTGCGATAGGAAAGAACTTCTGAATAAACTTGAGTCTCACGGATACGACGGGCAATCAGCTCAGAGTATTGAGAGCCAAAGTCCAAAATGACAATCATTTGGCGCATAAGCTCCTTCTGCACAGGAGTTGTCGATAAAGTCTCTGAATTATGAGATGCTAGTTCTGTTTGTAGGGTAACTGATGTGTCCGTCATGGCAATTAGGTGAGTGTGCAAATAGTTCACTGCTGAAGGCAAGTCAGTGAGCAGCGAACATCTATTGAAGGGAACAGATTTAGATCGAAACCCTCTGGTTTCTTAGAGATTAGGCTGATAGATATTCATACAAAGTTAGCATAATTGGGAAAGTAACGCCGCACCCATGTTGCTACTAACAATGATTTGGCGATCGCGATCAAATAGTACACAGCCAACGTCAACTCCTTGCTCGCTATGCTTGCGGATATAATGTTGACAGCGTCGGTCGATAGTAGCAGCGATCGCACTGTAAACTTGTTCTACCCAGTTAGTGCTATTTGTAGCGTCCAATTTTCGGAGATATTGTAGTGCTGCTTCTGTCGTCGGACTAGCAAAAATTTCCCGTAATGCGGTTGTTGATAAACCTAACTGAGCACAGTGAGCCGTCAGAATTTCCAATCTACCATCAGCTAGATGATGGTGAGTATGAAAAATTCCCCCTGCCAGTTTAATTAGTTTACCGTGGTAGCCAAACAACAAAATTGCTGGTACTTGCTGTAATCCCGCTGTCACTAACAGGGGTCCCAGCCAATTGGCTGTCTTCACCAACTGTTCTGGATTAATACCGAGCTGTTGCGCTAAATCTAGGCCATTTTCCCCCACACAGAATACTAATGAAGATGCTCTAGCTTCACCTAATTTGCTAGCTTTGAGTTGTAGTTCTTCCCGATAAGACTCTAATTGTCCAGGGGCGCTCAATGGTTGGGAAATACCAGTAGTTCCTAATAGGGAAAGTCCTTCTACCACACCGAAAGCCTCATTTGAGGTACGTTGTGCTAACAGGCGTCCTTCTGGGAGAATAATAGTAACCCGAATTTTTTCTTCTGGTCTTAGCAGCTGCTTCAAATTGAAGTGTAACAGTTGTTCAGCGTAAGCATAAATTGCCGCTTTGCCATCACCAGACAACTTTCGTCCAATACCTTCACCACCGATTAACTTTACCTGCTGGATTTGGTCTAGTTTTCCCCATTCTACTACTGTCCAAATAGGAGTATTGCGAGTGAGGTCAAGGTTATCCCCAGGTTGGGAACGAGTTACGGCTAGCGCCATACCTTCCCGAATCCCAGCCACTTGTTCGATCGTAATTTTTACAGTTTCCCGGGGTTGAATTAAGTCTATTGAGACTGTTTCTAATGCTTGGGGTTGGCGTAACCAATGGAGAGCTGCAACTGCTGCGGCACAGGCAAATACTGGTAAGGTATATCCAGACTGAGGTGGGGATGCGGTCATTTAATGAACGATGGGAGAATTATTTCTTGTTAATTGTTAATTGTTAATTGTTAATTGTTAATTATTCAGCAAGCCCTACTTAGCCTCATCAACAGGTTGAGTGTATTCACAAAAAACATTCAGTCCCACTTTAATAATATAGAGGACAATGACGGTAGCGATCGCAGGATCGATTGGCAATCCGGCTAATCCCACAAGAGAGACAATCAACCCGGTGAGTAAAGGAGTGCTACCTGGGTTTTTGGTGTATTCTTTGACTTTGGTGCGAAAGCTTTCGTCACCGCAGAGTTCTTGGCGCAATACGTTGAGGGTGATTTGCCAGACGGATTTGGGTTGGCTGGGGTCATACATTTGTCCAGTTTTCTCTGCCCACAATTGATCAAAAGTGGTGTCCAGTCTACCTTGGTTTTGGGCGAGAAGAGCTAAGGCTGGCTGCGCGGGTTGGTAATCCTGCAACTGTTGCTGTTTGGCGTTGATTTCAGTGGTGGTTAATTGGGTTTCCATACTGTGCGTTCTTGGGATTGGGGAAGATCATCTTGATAATTATCTCGTTCTAAGGAGGCGATCGCTTTTTCCCTAGAATATTTTGTTGGTTGTGATTTTCGTTATTTTTTGCTATTATTTTAACAATGGAATAGGTGTGCGCCTGTAAGGTATGAATTGCTATTCCTGACCTCAAAAAACAGATTCAAGTAGCAAATGTAGGTTGGGTGAAGCAAAGCGAAACCCAACATCAAATTCTTGATCTGGAGGAATTCAACCTCCCCAACCGACATTACCGGGGCGAGTTTAGCAAATTAGCTCATCAATGTCCCGAATAATTGGTGAACCCGCCCCTACAGGGTTATGATTTACCAAAACTGAAGATGCGATCGCACCGACATCATTAGAGCCTTGAAAATCGATATGTAGGGGCGGGTTCGCCCGAAATTTGGCAACCACACGATAATTTATCTAAACCCGCCCCACCGATAACCTGGGAAATGTGAAATTGGGAATTAGCGATCGCATCCCTTAACCTTAACCTAAGAATATCGCTTACCTTAACCTAGGGATGGTTTTGGGCAGGTTTTGATCCCCATATTCGTGTCAAATGGTCTAGATTTTCGCTAAACCCGCCCCTACAACATGTGCAATTTTATTCACACCAGACATAAATTCTTAATTCTTAATTCTTAATTCTCAATCGCCTTACGCAACTTTTCCGGACATTTCTCCCCCATCACCTCCTGCCAAATCTCATTAAACTTACTGGCTCCCAATACCTTGAACATTAGCCCTAAAGCCTTGATACGCAAGCTAACCAACTCTTGATTGTGCTCCAAATCAATGGCTAAAACTCGAATGTAGATGGGCAAAGCCTCAGCCCAACGCTCTTGAGTTTCTAGCATTTTGCTCCAGTTGATCAAAGTTAAAGAAGCTTTGTACCAGTCTTGGTACTGCTCGAAAATTCCAAAAGCTTTTTGGTAGTAGTTACTTGCCTCATCAAACTGCCTCTGCTCTTGGGTAACTCTTGCCAGTTGGTAATAGTCACAAGCAGCCTTGTACCAATCCTGGGCATCTTCTTTTATCTGGAGAGCCTTGCGGTAAAAAGCTGTTGCCTCCTCAAACTGCCTCTGCTCTTGGGCAACTACCCCCAGACTGTGATAGACATCAGCAGCTTTGTACCAATCCTGGGCATCTTCGTATATCTGGAGAGCCTTGCGGTAAAAAGTTGTTGCCTCATCAAACTGCCTCTGCTCTTGGGCAACCATTCCCAGTTGGTAATAGTCACAAGCAGCTTTGTACCAATCCTGAGCATCTTCGCATATCTGGAGAGCCTTGCGGTAAAAAGCTGTTGCATCCTCAAAGTGCCTCTGCTCTTGGGCAACTACCCCCAGACTGTGATAGACATCAGCAGCTTTGTACCAATCCTGGGCATCTTCATATATCTGGAGAGCCTTGCGGTAAAAAGCCCTTGCATCCTCAAACTGCCTCTGCTGTTGGGCAACCATCCCCAGTTGGTAATAGTCACAAGCAGCGCTGTACCAATTCTGGGCATCTTCTTTTATCTGGAGAGCCTTGCGGTAAAAAGCTGTTGCATCCTCAAAGTGCCTTTGCTCTTGGGCGACTATCCCTAGATTGTGATAGGTAGTAGCAATATTGTCTTCTACCGAAGGGTCATTTAAAGCAGTCAATTCATCCAGAATTTCTCGGTAAACTAAACCAGCTGTTTCCAAGTTAGCAGTTTTCAGCATTTCCTTGGCATCCACTCCCCGCAGATACATCCAGAAATAAAAAGCATATTGCTCCTTTACCTTCGTCTCTGTCATGTGGTTGCCAATTTCAGCTAATGCTCGTTGACGCAGTGCCTGAAATTCTGATTGCCGACTGCGGCGCTCATACACTTGTCCTAAAGCTTGTAGAATACATTGAGCATTACTCCAATCCTGCTGCTGTTCTGCCCATCGTAACTTTTGTAAGAGATTTGGCTCTTCAACTTGCAGAATAAAAGTTGCAGTCTTAGCATCGCCGACTAACTGCTTACGGTAGTGTTCTGCCAACTTTGCATAGAAAACCAGCAACTTTTTTTCCAGTTCCCTAACCTCCTGGGTAGGGTATTGCTTAGTTACCTGTTGCCGTAAATACCAGGGAAGTGCCGGATGAATTTTGTAGATGCTTGCAGCCAAATGTGCCAGGATACCTGCGGCTGCAGCTTCATTTAGTAACTTCAGCCAATCCTCTTTTTCTAAATTCTCCCCAAACACCGCCTGATATGCCTGTCCATCCTCATCCTCAGGATTGCCTGCAAAAACACTGAGCCAATGAGCATCAACTCGCTGAGAGAATAAACCTAAAAACGGCAAATGGTGACGAGCACTTTCCGAGAGTTTATTAAAAGAATAATCCAGAGACACTATCAGCGACTTATCCCTATCATCCTCAAATCCCGAAAATCCCGAAAATCCTGATCGATCCAAGGTATCCAATCCCTGCTGCAAAGCCTCAATCAACTTAACTGGCGACTGCACCTTCAAGTGAGGCAACACCACTCGCAGGGAGAGGGGATGTCCTCCCAAAAGTTGGAGTAACTCCAGATACTCTGCTGGCAATTTCCCCCTATCCACCCCTGCCGTTTGCAGAATCTTCGCCGCCAGCACCTCCGCATCGTTACCAGAAAGTCCCGATAAACTTTCCAACTGATAGCCACAATCGAGCCAAGGCTCCTCCCGCCTACTAGTTATCAACACCCAAGATTGCCCACCCCGTAGCTGTTTGAGAAACTGCTTGAGCTTGTCTCGTTCCTCTGCTGACAACAACGGCGCATTCCCTTCCGGAAATCCCGCCACCGGCTCCAAATTATCCCAAATCAGCAGACAATGATGAGTTTGCAGATATTTCAGCACCACTTGATATTGCTGCTCTGGCAACAACATGGAAAACTTTTCCCCTCCCAAGCGCCGCCCAATAGTATTGATAACATTACTCAAGCCATTACCAGTTTCAAAAGAAGTAAAGAAGATCCCTTCCCTACCTTGAGTTTCCTGCAACCAGCGAGCAAACCCACCAGCTAACTCAGTTTTCCCTACACCTCCCATCCCTTTCAACAGCACTACCTGATTTTGCCGAAAAGCTCGCTCTAAGCGCAAAATCTCATAATCCCGCCCAATAAAACCATAAGTTCCTGCTTCCGGTAGCTCATCAACCACCTGCTGTTGATTTCCTACCTCCTCCATCATCAGCTCTTCAAAGCTGCTAGGCTCTTTACTCACCTTACTAAAAGGCACATAACTTTCCTGCTGATAGAGCACCGGTACTAGCCAATCTTGCAGAGGTAGCTTACCCTTAGGACTAGGACGCAGCTTCTGGTTCAAAATCTCCCTACGCCCTGCTGCTACTGCCCTAGATACCGTTGCTCCCGTCGCCAACTCCCCATACAAGCGCCCCATAAAATGCTTCGCGGCTTCGGCATAAACGGAATAAGCCATTGCCACAACGCCTTTAGCTCCCAAGGACACCAACCGGGTAGCCACCGAAGAAAACTCTTCACCCCCCTCCTGAGCCGATTTACAAGCATTGAGTACAAACAGCGGCACTCGACAATCTGCCAAATTCTGAGCAATCTGCGCCGCTTCAATGGTTTGGGGAGAACCATCAGCGGCTTCAAATACCAATAACCCTTGTCCAGAATTACTATTTAATTGCTGTTGTAATCCCCGACTATTAGGATCAAAGTCTCCATGTCCATCAAAATGGACAATATGATAGTACCCTTCCTCATGACTATTCAGTTCCCGCTCAAATTCTTCAAAACTTGGGGGACGCAATACCTTAAGATTTACCTGCTGCTGTATTGGCTTCAGAGCTTCCAACATCGGACGAGCAATAGTTTTCAATCCCACATCCCGCTCCCCATAGGGACGAGCAATCACCAGCAGAATATTCAGTTTATCTTGAGGTAACTCTCCCATTTCTGCCCGAACCGCGTAATCGCTGAGGCTGCGAGACATCCCTGCTAAAGAAGGTGCCAGAAATTGGCGATCGCTTGGGGAGTACAATAATTCCCAAGGTAAATTCAGCACTTGTGGACTATCGGAAGTAATCACTAATTGGCACTTATCCAACCCTGCGTAAGTCGCCGCTTGAAAAAACTCCCGTGCCTTCTCACTACCACGAAAGACTAACTCAAATAACTCCTCTCCCCACTGCTGAAATTTGTCTTCAATCTTGCTTGCTTTCTCCGGCTCTAACCCATAGGGAAAGCGCAAATAATCCTCCAAATACCAGCGCAAATCTGCCAATGCTTGCTGATTAAAAGGATGACTAAAAGCTACCGCTGGCGCAAAACGAGGACTTTGTTGTCCCCGCTGCCAGGAAAGTCGAATTTCATCCCCTTCATGGTTAATCCGCAACCAATTTGCTGCCATATCTTAGGTGGTAGTGTTTTTTAACTGTAGTGGGAGCATCTTGCTCCCTTTGGTGTAATTTTAGAGAGCAAGATGCTCCTGCTGAGGAATTAAAGTTTGTATCTGAGAAGATGACGGGCTAGAAGCCCGTTCCACAAGTTCTACAAGTTGCTGTTGGATATTAGTCAATTGCAATCCCTAGATATCAAGCGTTTCTCAATTTGAGCTGCCTGTTTGATAGGGTCAAGCAATGATAGAGGCAGATGCAGCATATTCAGTTGGGTACTGCTGGGACTTTTACCATCAGGACTTGGTCCGTGGTAATCGCTACCACCTGTGATTAATAAGCCATATTCTTCACCTAATGCTTTGAGATGTCTAATTTCTTTGGGAGTCTGGCTCGGATGATAAACTTCAATTCCCATCAAACCAGCATCAACCAGTTCCTTGAGTACCTCCTCAACTTCACCACCTCGGAAAAGGTAGGGATGCGCCCACACTGGTACACCACCGCAGTTGCGTAACAAATCTATACCCTCATAAATTGAGAATTTCTCATAGTGCACATAGGCAGGTTGCTCATCTCCTAGCAATAGGTTGAAAGCTTCACGAATAGATGAGACATGACCTGCTTTTACTAAAGCTTTAGCTAGATGAGGACGTGCCAATGCCATGCCTTCGCCTAGTTCTGGTAGTTCAATGGGATAGCCTAGTGCTTCGAGGTTAGCAACCATTTGGTAGGCTCTGCGTTTACGTCCCTCTAAGCGTTCAGATAAAGGAGCACTGAGTTGCTCAGCATCTGGATAAAAACCCAGGATATGAAGAGAGCGATTATTATGAACAGTACTCAATTCTACACCAGGCACAATTTCCAGGTTGTAAGCTTGGGCAGTTGCGATCGCTTCAGACCAGCCAGAAACTGTATCATGATCAGTAATTGCCAAAGCAGATACTCCAGCTTTAGCCGCAGCTTCAACAAGTTTGCTCGGGGTTAGAGTACCATCAGAGCAAGTAGTGTGACAGTGTAGTTCTAGCATTATTTTATCTGTTCCAATTGACAGAAGTCAGGAGGCAGAAGAATTTTCCTTAGTCCCCAATTAGCCATTAGCCATTAGCCATTAGTAATTTTCCTTAATTACTAACCAGCTTAATTTCAAATAATTTCGGCCATAGCTTCCCCGTGACAAAAAGTCTATCTCCTAGTTCATCATAAGCAATACCATTGAGTACATCTTCTGAGCCGTATGAAGAGAGCTGAGATTCACTTTCAAGCAACCCAGTTAGATCAATCCAACTCAAAACACGACCCGTTTGGGGAGAAATACGGGCAATTAGGTCAGTTTGCCACACATTGGCGAAGATTTCACCGTTGATGTACTCTAACTCGTTAAGGTGTGTTACAGGCTTGTCTTGGTATTGGACTTGGATGCTGCCAATTTCCTCGAATGTGTCTGGATTAAGAAAGTACAGAGTATCTGTACCGTCACTCATAATCAGGCGCTTGGTATCGTGGGTAATACCCCAACCTTCAGTGCGGTAAGTAAACTCCCTTAGTTTCTCAAAGGTTTCGGGGTTATAAACAAAACCTTTTTGGGAAGTCCAAGTTAGTTGGATAATACGGTTCTCCCACAGAGTTATTCCTTCACCGAAGTAGCGCCTATTCAAGGGATGAATTTGCAAAACTTTCCCAGTTTCTAACTCTACTCGACGCAGAGACGACTTGCCCCGCAAACCTGTACCTTCATATAGTACGCCATCGTGGTAAATCAAACCTTGGGTAAAAGCTTCTCGGTCGTGAGGGTAAGTTTTAACAATGCTGTAAGTGTAAACTGGTGTCTGTGACTGTTGCTCAAGAGAAACTGAGGTTTTTGCCTCCTGTCGGTAAAACCAAAACATGCCTATGGCTAGAGAAATTGTTACAACTAGAGCGATAAGGATTTTGCGCATTGATTGTAATATCACTCCTTAAGCTCTCTTAATGAAAGAATTCTAAATTCTAAATTCTAAATTTTTTTTGCTTCTTCCGTTAATGGCAAAAAGAAAATGGTAGCCATTCCCGGAATTGTCAACAAAAACACAACTACAAAAAAGAGCGGATAACTCAGGGATTTCTGCAGAAAACCGCTGACCATTCCAGGCACCATCATTCCTAATGCCATAATTCCCGTTGAAATAGCATAATGGGAAGTTTTATATTCGCCTTTAGCAATGTGCATTAAATAAACCATAAATGAGGTAAACCCTAATCCATAGCCGAATTGCTCCAAAGATACCAGGGGATATACAAATTCTATGGGCGGCTGATTATAGGCCATATACACATAAAATAAATCAGGTAAATTCAAAGCCAGTGCCAAAGGTAAAATAGTCTTTTTTAAGCCAAATTTGGAAACAATTGCGCCCCCAATAATGCCACCAACAATTAGCGATATCACCCCAAAAGTACCATATACTATCCCTACATCAGAAGTACTTAATCCTAATCCACCCTCAGCTCTGGGATCTAACAAAAATGGATTCACCAACTTAACTAGCATAGCTTCTCCAAATCGGTATAGCAAGACAAAAGCTAAGATTGCAGTAATTTTAGGTTGTTGAAAGTAGGATGAGATAATGTTTGCAAAAGGAATTTGACCACGCTCTTCCGTTCCTTGATTTTTAGTATCACTATCTGGAAACGGTAAAATAAAGCGATGGTAAACAAAAATGATACCAAAAATTACTGCAGCAATGGTAAGGGTAAGTGACCAGCTTAAAGGAATATTGTTTAAGTTTTCTTCCAGCTGACCGGCAAAGATTACAAGTCCTCCTGTGCCAAAAATGACAGCCATTCGATAAAAAACTGAGCGAATTCCCGCATAAAAAGCTTGTTGTTCTGGACTTAAAGCCAGCATATAAAATCCATCAGTGGCAATATCATGAGTTGCGGAAATAAATGCACCGATGGTAAAGATAAATAAAGATGTAAAAAAGAAATAGGGAAGCTGTAAAGAGAAAGCTGCCGCTCCCAAACAAAACATCATAGCAATTTGAGTATAAATCACCCAATTGCGCTTGGTAGAGTAAATATCTACAAAAGGTCCCCAGAGCATTTTGATCACCCAAGGGAGGTAAAGTAAACTTGTCCAAAAGGCGATTTGAGTATTGTCAATACCCATCTTTTTGTACATAATCACCGAAACACCATTGATGAGAATGTAAGGCAGTCCTTCGGCAAAATACAGGGTGGGAATAATCCACCAAGGATTCTGAGATTTTATTTTGTCTGAAGGTATATTATTTGAAGTCATGTTGATTGTTGATGTTGATTGTTTGGGAAAGATGGGAGCCTTAATGAGAAACTAGATCATTCTTTATACATGGTTTCTGATGATTAACTACCTTGTTCACGCTGCGAAGAATCCTTGGATGGGTTGCTATTCCCAAACAACAAACAACAAATGACAAATGACAACTTAATTTGGCTGTTGCATAAGTCGCTGTTTCAAGTGTTCTGGAGCACCCCTGTCAATCACCCGACCTTCTTCTAATAAGAAAGCTCCGTCACAATAGTCCAACTCATCAAAGCGGTGGGTTACCCACAGTGCTGTTAAGCCACGACTTTTGACTAAATTTCGCACTTGTGCTACTAAGTCCAGTTGAGTATCTGGATCTAATAGAGCAGTAGGTTCATCCAAGAGTAAGATTTCGCACTGGCGAGCAATTGCACCAGCAATAGCAATACGCTGCTTCTGTCCACCGCTTAGGGCATAGATTGGGCGTCGTTGTAAAAGTTGCAGATTCACTGCTGCTAAAGCCTCATTAACCCGCGCCTGCACCTGGGAAAGGGAGAGTTTTTCCTCCACTAGACCAAAAGCTACATCTGCACCTACTGTCGGCATTACCAACTGATGATCTGGATTCTGGAAGACAAAACCTACTGGTCCAGAAATCTGAATTTCCCCTGATTGGGGCTGCAATAACCCCACTAGCAATCTCAGTAACGTTGATTTCCCACTACCATTTGTCCCCAAAAGCATCCAAAACTCACCCTTGGGAACATCCAGAGAACAAGATTGCAAAACAGATGCTCCCTGAGGCCAGCGGAAGCACAAATCCCGCACCTTAATTGCTGCTTGAGTCATTGCTTCAGTTGCCCCTTTATTCATTCAGCCATAGCGAAGAAACCGGGTGTACGTCCTGTTCCTGCTGCACCGGACTTCTGAGAAATCACGACTGCACTAATCTGATCACTGAGAACACCAACTTTCTTCTCTGGCTGGTGATCACAGGTTAATTCCAGTATTTGATTACTCTGGGAGCCCATAGCTGTGATAATTTTTTGGTAGAGCAATTCGGCCTCTTCTGCTGACTTCCGTTGGACAGACAGGGGAACCGGTGTATTTTTCAAAGTTAAGTCAATGGTGAACATGCGGTGTCAAACAGTAAGCCTTCTATAAATATGTTTCTCTTTACTATCTTAATGACCAGTGACCAGTGACTAGTACCGCTGCGCGGAATTAAGAATTAAGAATTAAGAATTAAGAATGCTTATAGAGTAAGGATTCTATCAATCTCTTTCCTGGTGGGTTATTTCCATGCCCGCTGCACTAGTTTTTGAAGAACGCCCCACAGGTCAGGACTTACGCATCTACACCACATATAGAGTCAAAGGTGCGTTACGCTACGCTAACACACCCTACAAATAGAGGCTTTGCGTAAGTCCTGAGGTGACGCACCACCCCCTACGAATGGAAAAAACAAGTCCAATCCTGTTCCCTGTTCCCTTATTTCCTGAAAGCAGATAGTGGCAATTTGTGAAACTTTCACTTAACATAATTATAAATAGTAAAGAAAAGTAAACTTTCCTCACAATTGAGCCAAATATAAAATTTTTGGGCTCAGCCAGTAAATTGGCAGGAAAGGGAACTTGTATTCTGCACTTAATAAATACTTGGAGAAAATTGCTATGACCATAGCACTAGGTCAAGCGCCAAGTCAGAGAGGATGGTTCGACGTCCTTGACGACTGGCTCAAACGAGACCGTTTCGTCTTTGTCGGCTGGTCCGGTCTGCTGCTATTCCCCTGTGCCTTC
>JAAHGL010000086.1 GCA_010692635.1 Symploca sp. SIO2C1
AGATTTTTAAGAGCTACTTTCACTTCAATTAATTGCCTCAAAGAGTTGTGCAGCAAGCGATAGTACACTCTTTACTTATTACTTATTACTTATTACTTATTACTTCAAAACCAGAAAATTACGACTTTTTCAGCAAACCCTAATTGGTTAATATCGATTTTGCTAGTGCATCCCGGCAGAAGTAACTGACCAGTTTGAGATCGTTATAATCCTTACTCTATAAGCATTCTAAATTTTAAATTCTAAATTCTAAATTCCCCGCAGCGGCACTAGCCTCTTCAGATGCCCTACTTCTTGAAGAAGTAGGGCATCTTAGCGTTCATTAATAGTTTTAATTTTTTTTGCACTTTGGTTAGCGATCGCTGCACAAACAATTTTCTTACTCTCCACCAACTAAGTCCTTCAATATTAGACTCTTTAATCTGACGATGATCAAAAAATTCATTAATTTCTTTTAAAATAAACCCTAACCGCTGCTCTAGCTTCTCAGCACGATACTCGTCAAAAAAAGAGTCTGGTAAATTTGGCTGATTGGATGAATTTAACACTCCCAGAATTCGTTGAATATCATACTCCCTAGAATATCCAGCAATTTTGTGGCAATTAAACCCAGGCTCTAGATAATCTGCCAAGGCACTATTCACACTTGAAAATACCTGACAACCGCAAGCTAATGCCTCCAATGGGGGTAGTCCAAATCCTTCCGTAACTCCACTTACTGCCCAGTACTCAGCTGAGTCATAAAGGTAAATTTTAGCGCGATTGAACAGTCCTGCTAAGTCTTCGACATAACCATCTAAAAGCTCAACTCGACAGTGCGGTTGCAACGCTGGAACTAGTTGCTTTAGCAAATATTCTGAGGATTTACGAACTTGTACCAAGACATCAATATCTCGTTCCTTACCAAGATGACAAAATTCTTCGCCAATTTGATTAGGTAAGTAGTAAATTAGGGAATTAGGAGATTTTTGTCCCCAGTAACCCATTGTATTGCGACTCACCGAGATGATGGGAATATGGGATGGCAGCCTGAATCGATAACCAGCACTATGGGCATGATAGATCACATTGTGGTGTTTGAGCTTGGCTACTAGTTTTGCTACATCAAAACCCCAGCTAACGATGAAAATACAATCATCTAAATTAGCTTGTTTGAGACAGTCTTCTAGAAAGAGATGATCAGATTCTCGCTGTCGATAGGTAACAATTTCTGCATGACAAATTTGTTGAGCCAGGTTGAAAATTTTCAGCTCAGCCCAAAGTCCACCACCACCAAATTGTTGTGTTGTTCCAGGAAGTAAAAAATACAGCGTTCTCATATCTCGATCTAACAATTTTATATAGTATATTGTATATACCTCGGTTTATGGTGATTGGTAAAGTGGAAGGAAAACATTGGTCTGCTATTGTTACCTACCGAAAAGAAAACATCCGACTTATTTCAGTGCGGCGTTCTCGTAATGATGAGGTTGAAATTTATGAAAGCTGAAGAACTAGATCAGAAGTTCGATGAAGGTGTTGCTATTCTTGAACACTTCGATTTGAGTACGGCAAGGCGTCCAGGGTTAGAGATTAAGCGTGTTAATGTTGATTTTCCTATGTGGATGGTTGATGCTTTAGACAAAGAAGCTCAACGTTTAGGAGTTCATCGGCAAGCTATAATCAAGACATGGATTGCGCAACTATTGGATGCAAAAATAACCCACCAGTAAAAAATTGTTTGATTGGAGTAGTTACTTCTCTAGTAATAGGTGAAGCGATCGCTTTTTCTTGTAACTGTGCTCTGGCAGAAATTACTCCTGATAATACCTTAAACGGGGAAAATACGGTTGTTACACCCAATATTCTGATTAACGGCTTGCCTGCTGACAGGATTGATGGGGGAGCCATCAGGGGTGCTCATCTGTTCCACAGTTTTGCACAATTCAATGTACAGAATGGACAAAGAGTTTATTTTGCTAACCCGGTAGGGATTGAAAGCATTCTCAGTCGAGTTACTGGTACTGACCCTTCGGATATTCTGGGGACACTGGGTGTAGATGGTGGAGCTAATCTATTCTTACTCAATCCTAATGGGATTATGTTTGGTCCGAATGCTGAGTTGGATATTAGGGGTTCTTTTCTGGGGAGTACAGCGGATAGCTTGGTGTTTGGCAATAGCTCCGAATTCAGTGCAACCAATCCCAATGCACCACCCTTACTAACGATTAATGTGCCTATTGGTTTACAGTATGGGTCGAATAATCCAGGAGCAACCATTGCTAATCGGGGAAATTTAGTAGTAGGAGAAGATTTAACGCTGGCAGCTGGTAATCTGGATTTGCAAGGTCAGCTGCTAGCTGAGAGAGATTTGACCCTCCAAGCACAAGATACAGTTAGGATTAGGGATATTGCAGTAGAGCCTTTTATTGCAGCTGCTAGGGGTAAGTTTCTGGTTCAAGGGAATCAGGAAGTGGATATTTTTGTCCTAAATCATCCTGATAGCGGTTTGTTCTCTGGTGGAGATATGATCTTGCGTTCAGCTAACGCTGTGGGAGGAGATGCTCACTATTGGACTGGTGGTAGTTTTCGCATTGAGCAATTAGATGGAAGTATTGGGGATTTATTTAGTCCTTATGATCCGATTGTTCGTGCTAGTGGGGATGTTAGCTTTAACAGTTATGTGGGAACTTCTCTGCACATTTTGGCTGGGGGTAGCGTCACTATTCCTGGCTTTGTCATTATTACCAACCCCGAAACGGGTACACCAGACATAGACTATCTTGAAGAGGAGATTACGCTATCGAATGGAGATCGTGTGCTAATTAATGGCATGATCGAACCTACCCTGGATATTCGCGCTGGAGTAGACCAAGGTATAGTTATTGCCTCCCCTCCCACAGGTCAAGATTTCTTGGTTGATTTCTTCAATTTAGACCCATTTGATCAACCTGACACTACGAATAATCCAACAAGTGCAGATATCACAATTGGCACAATTGCTTTTACTCAGGGAACTGACATTCCTGATGACTTGTTGGCAGGAAGAGTCTTATTAACCAATCAGTACCAGCCTAACCCTTCATTAGCTGGAGATATCGAAGTTTCAGCCACACTCAATTTTTTATTGCCGAATGTAGCAATTCAGACAGGTGAGATGGCAGGTGGTGGCGCTGTAGCGATCGATTCTCGTGGCAGTATTACCCTTGATGGAATCGTTAACAGCTCGGCAATTCCTGATGGTAACACTTTTAATGGTAATGGTGGTGACGTAACTCTTCTAGCTGAGGGTGATATAACTCTTGAGCCTGGAAGCAGCATCATTTCTGCAGGCTTATTGGGTGGTCAAATTACCCTAAATAATGGTGGCAGTCTTCTGATCAATGACAGTGCTATTTTCTCTCTAACCAGTGGAGCAGGAAAAGGAGGAAATCTTACAGTCAATGCCTCTGATGCGGTAGAAATAGTTAATAATACTGGTTTAGCTTCTACAAATTTATCAGGACTACTTGATAGTCTTGGCTTAGCTGACAATGATTTGGCAATACTGATAGAAGAGTTTAGTGCCGCTGGCATAGGTTCCACTACCCTTGGAGTCGGTGATAGTGGAGACATAGCTGTTAACACCAGTCGGTTGATAATCCGCAACAATCAGTTGGGTTTGGATACTCTGACTGGGGTGAGTACTGCCACCTTGCAAGGTAGCAGCGGTAATGGGGGTAGGATAGAAGTTAATGCTTCTGATTTGGTAGAAATTATTGGTAATCAACCAGGACCATTTGCTGCTGGTCTTAGTGACGAAACAGCCGGAATTGTATTGTCGATTCCCACAGGTATAACAACAGCGACTAATGGGAGTGGTGATGCCGGAAGCTTAGGGATTAATACTGGAAGGTTAATAATTAGGGATGGAGCTGGAGCTAGTTCTGGCAATGGGATAGCTGGTACTGGCGAAGGAGGAAACTTGAGGGTAAGCGCTACGGAGTCTATAGAATTAGAAGGTTTGGCAGCTGTGGCAACTGGTAGCTTCGGACCTGGTAATGCTGGTGAGTTGATTGTGGAAGCACCAACAGCTCAAGTGACGCTGCGAGATGGAGCTGGGATTTCTACTGATACCCTTGGCCTTGGTGATGCTGCAACATTAACTATTAATGCAGCGGAGCTAACTATTCTCGATGGTTCACGAATAGGCGCGGCAACTACAGCTCAAGGTTCAGGAGCAACTATCAATATTAATGCAGACTTAGTAGAAGTAGCTGGCACTAATGGTGATGGTACTGTCCCAAGTGGCTTATTTACTTCTGCCATTCCTGGTGCAACTGGAGCAGCAGGTGACTTAAATATTGGTACGAGAAGATTAGTGGTACGGGATGGAGGAAGAGTTTCTGCTAATACTGATGGTACTGGCAATGCCGGGGATTTGAAGATTACCACCGAAAGATTAACTGTTCAAGATGGGGGAAGAGTTTCTGCTAGTACCTCCGATGCTGGACAAGGGGGGATTTTAGATGTTAATGCCTCTGAAGTGGTAGAAGTAATTGGTACTTCTGCCGATGATAGTGTTCCAAGTGGCTTATTTACTTCTGCAACTTCCGGTGCAACTGGAGCAGCGGGAGACTTAAATATTGGTACGAGAAGATTAGTGGTACGGGATGGAGGAAGAGTTTCTGCTAATACTGATGGTACTGGCGATGCCGGGGATTTGAAGATTACCACCGAAAGATTAACTGTTCAAGATGGGGGAAGAGTTTCTGCTAGTACCTCCGATGCAGGTAGAGGAGGCACTTTAGATGTTAATGCCTCTGAAGTGGTAGAACTAATTGGTACTTCTGCCGATGATAGTGTTCCAAGTGGCTTATTTACTTCTGCAACTTCCGGTGCAACTGGAGCAGCGGGAGACTTAAATATTGGTACGAGAAGATTAGTAGTACGGGATGGAGGAAGAGTTTCTGCCAGTACTGATGGTACTGGCGATGCCGGGGATTTGAAGATTACCACCGAAAGATTAACTGTTCAAGACGGGGGAAGAGTTTCCGCAAGTACCTCCGATGCAGGTAAAGGAGGTACTTTAGATGTTAATGCCTCCAAACTCGTAGAAGTAATTGGTACTTCTGCCGATGGTCAAATTTCTAGCAGTTTGTTTTTTGATGCTTCTGGTACTGGCGATGCCGGGGATTTAAAGATTACCACCGAAAGATTAACTGTTCGAGAGGGGGGAAGAGTTTCCGCAAGTACCTCCGATGCAGGTAAAGGAGGCACTTTAGATGTCAATGCCTCCAAACTCGTAGAAGTAATTGGTACTTCTGCTAATGGTCAAATTTCTAGCAGTTTGTTTTTTGATGCTTCTGGTACTGGCGATGCCGGGGATTTAAAGATTACCACCGAAAGATTAACTGTTCGAGAGGGGGGAAGAGTTTCCGCAAGTACCTCCGATGCAGGTAGAGGAGGAACTTTAGATGTTAATGCCTCCAAACTGGTAGAAGTAATTGGTACTTCTGCCGATGGTCAAATTTCTAGCAGTTTGTTTTTTGATGCTTCGGGTACTGGCGATGCCGGGAATTTGAAGATTACCACCGAAAGATTAACTGTTCAAGACGGGGGAAGAGTTTCCGCAAGTACCTCCGATGCAGGTAGAGGAGGAACTTTAGATGTTAATGCCTCCGAATCGGTAGAAGTAATTGGTACTTCTGCTGATGGAAGTACTCCGAGCCGTTTGTTTTTTGACTCTTCTGGTGCTGGTGATGCGGGAGAATTAGCGATCGCAACTAGAAGATTAGTGGTTCGAGATGGAGGAGAAGTTTCTGCTAGTACTTCTGGAGACGGCAATGCAGGTATTTTAGATCTCAAAGCCTCCGAATCGGTAGAAGTAATTGGTACTTCTGCTGATGGAAGTACTCCGAGCCGCTTGTTTTTTGACTCTTCTGGTGCTGGGGATGCGGGAGAATTAGCGATCGCAACTAGAAGATTAATAGTTCGGGATGGAGGACAAGTATCGGCAGCAACTTCGGCAACAGGAAGGGGTGGCATTTTTGAGGTTAACGCCTCTGAATCTATAGAAGTAAGCGGTAGCTCTGGTTCTTTTGCCAGTGGCTTGTTCTTCGATAGTCGTGGTGCTGGAGATGCCAGGGGTATCAAGATTGATACAGGACGCTTAGTAGTGGAAAATGGAGGACAAATTACAGTTAGTGGAACTGGTACAGGCACTTCTGGAGACTTGGAAATAGCGGCAGATTCCATCTTCCTCAATAATCAAGGACGCCTCAGAGCCACAACTGCTGCTTCTGAAGGCGGCAATATTAGGCTACAAGTAGCAAATTCTATCATCATGCGCCACAACAGTGAGATTTCTGCGGAAGCTTTCGGTACTGCTAAAGGTGGCAACATCACGATGGAAGTAGGTGACTTCATCATTGCTTTGCTCCCAGAAAATAGTGACATTGTTGCCAGTGCCTTTCAAGGACAAGGAGGTAATATCTCTGCCGAAGCTACTGGTATCTTCGGTTTTCGCCAGTTTCAAGGCGTGCGTACTCCTGAAAGTGACTTCACTGCCACTTCTGAGCTAGGCATCGACGGTACCCTAGAAGTCATTACGAGGGATAACTTGAGATTAGAGGGTTTGTCAGATGATTTTTTAAACGATAAGGATCAACCAACCCAAGGTTGTCAAGCTTTTGGGAGTCGTTCTTCTGCTAAGTTTTACAATCTTGGCAGAGGCGGATTACCTACTAATCCTTATGAACCTCTCGGTAGTGATGACATTTTAGAAGACGTGCAACCCCCAACTCAGGGAAGTGAAAATTCAGCTGAGGCTGATACTTCATTTACTACGCCTCCTGAGACAATTGTGGAGGCTCAAGGATGGATGATTACTGATAAAGGAGAGGTAATACTTGTTGCTCAGATGCCAGTTCCTCTGTCTCAAAATTTTTGTCACCTGCGCTAGAGCATCGATTATTTGAAACTCATCATCGCTATATTGAAGTGCGATCGCTTGGATGTGATTGTGGTTAAATAGGGTTTGCTGAATAAGTAGTCAGGAGTCAGGAGTCAGGAGTCAGGAGTCAGGAGTCAGGAGAATAGGAGTTTAGAATAGTCTTTAAAGGGGATTATGGGTGAAGAAGATGCAAGGAAATTGCATTGATGAGCTCAATTTTATTGCACTTTTCAAGGAAAATAAAAGCTTGAAAGCTATACCAGACAGCGCTTTCAGACTCTTGCAGCAAGCCCTAAATAGTTTGGCATCAATAAACAGACAAATCCAGAGCGGGTTTTGCAGGATTGGCTACTAATGATCACAAACAACGAAACTGTGGTTTATTTTTTAACTGTCAATTACTATTCAACCGACTTAATTGCTAGATTAATCAGTTCAATTCCAACTAATCCCCACATTCCTCATCAAATTGTCGTTGTTAATAACTCCACTGAAGACCAAACACTGCAACAACTGCAAGCCTCCTGCCTGCAAATCTTAGAAGCAAAAACCAATCTCGGCTTCGGCAGAGCCTGCAATCTGGGACTAAACTGGATTTATCAGCAAAATCCTCAGGCTCTAGTCTGGATTATCAATCCCGACGCTTATCTACCAGAAAATACCCTAGAAAAAGTCCCTACCTTTTTCGCCACCTATCCAAAACTTTCCCTTCTTGGCACCCTAATCTATACAACAGCTGGTGATATCTGGTTTGCTGGAGGTCAATTTATTCCTAAGTGGGGAGCAATTATCTCCACTGATTTGCTCTCATCCCATCCCGAAAAAGCATATGTCTCTTCTGACTGGGTAAGTGCCTGTAGTCTACTCATCAATCTACGCAACTTTTCTGATTGTCCCCAGTTTGACCCAGCTTACTTTCTTTATTATGAAGACTTTGATTTCTGTCAGCGCTATGCTAATCAGGGTCATCAGATTGCAATTACTAATCAACTAACAGTAATTCACCAACCTTCTAGCATCACCAACCGTAATCTTAGGAGAAAATTTCAACACAGCACCTATAGTTACTTACGAACCCTAGAAAAATATACCAACAAAACAACTTTCCTCCTGCGATTTTCGAGACTGATTCTCCATAGCCTCATCCTACTGCTACCCAAACCCCAAACAGCTCTTGGTAAACTAACTGGCGTATCCCAATATCTCCAGCGAGTCATTCAAAATTGTTAAACCAGGTACTGCTAAATCTGTCCTTTCTCTTTGCCAAACCTACTGGCATCACTACCTATGCCTTCAACCTCTTCCCTCATTTACAGTCTCTCAACCCTACTCTCCTGATTGCGCCTGAAGCTGCTCAGCTCTCTCCTGTTGCTTCTGCCTTTAACTGTTATCCAGTCCCTGCCAACTTAACCCCTGAACAAGGAACCAAAGGACATCTCCGACGCCTACTGTGGACTCAGTTACAAGTACCGCGAATTTATCACCAACTGCACTCTCCTCTCCTGTTTTCCCCTCTCCCTGAAGCACCTCTATTGACTAATTGTCGCTATGTAGTCACTGTTCACGACTTGATCCCCTTACGTTTTCCCAAGCGTCGCTCACCTCTGACTACCTACTTCCGCTATTACATTCCCCAGGTTCTCTCCCAAGCTCAACATATCATCTGTGATTCAACTGCCACTGCTCAAGACATTACCCAATTCTTTGAGATTCCTGCAACCAAAATTACCCCCGTACTCCTTGCCTATAATGCTGAGCATTTTCGTGTTCTTGATCTACCTAATAGGGAGACAGAAAAAAATTGTCCCTACTTCCTTTATATTGGTCGTCACGACCCCTACAAAAATTTGCACCGATTGATTGAGGCTTTTGCTGCTCTTCCCAACTGCCGAGACTACGAACTGTGGATTACAGGACCAACGGACAAACGCTACACCCCCCTATTGGCAGCACAAACAGAGCAACTAAAGATAACTACTCAAGTCAAATTCCTCAACTACGTTCCCTATGAGGAACTACCAATAATTATCAACCAAGCGATCGCTTTAGTTTTCCCTAGTCTCTGGGAAGGCTTCGGACTTCCTGTACTAGAAGCAATGGCTTGTGGTACTCCTGTAATTACCTCTAACCTCTCTTCCTTACCTGAAGCTGCTGGTGATGCAGCTTTGTTGATTGACCCCTACAAAACCGGTGAAATTACCGAAGCGATGCAAGCAGTAGCCACAGATACAAAATTGCGATCGCATCTTAGCACTCTTGGTTTGACTAGAGCTAACCAATTCAGCTGGGCGAAAACCGGACAAGCTACGGCAGAGGTTCTCAAAAAATATCTTTAGGTAGGTAAGTAGAGACGTTGCATGCAACGTCTCTACATCAAAATTTATTGAATTTTACGACCAATGTACCCGATGATTCTACCTTAGACTTCGTTAGGCTTCGGCAGCACTCATAAGCTGTTTAGCATTTAAACTGTAATATCTATATTGACAAAAAAAAATACTTATCATAAGCTGTAGTATTTGATAAATCTCAATTTAAATGAGTCTTAGCTTACTAACGCACAAGACTTACTACCACATCGCTAATATGTGACAACAGGTAACCTTGAGGTGACTTATTTTTTGATGACAATTTAAAATTTATATGGTTAAGTTTATTTGAGAGCTTACACCAATCCGATGAGAGTAGCAGAAACCTTTTCAGTGGAGGTAACAGCAACAAACAAAGTTTCTCTAGGCTTGTCCAGAACAGGGTAAGAGGAAAGCCTATGGTATATTGAAAAGCTCTTTAGGTTGTCCCGCTCAATGCGCTGATAACCATTAAGGCAATAGATAATACCATCTACTTTCCATCTTTAGACCCTCTGTAATAATTTAAGCATCTTAGGATAAGTTTGATGTTTAGGACTGTAGTCTCACAAAGTCAGCTGACTGAGATTCTGTCTCAGCAAAACCAGCGAAGCTCCTATCAGTGGCAAGATCAGGCAATGCTCTATCAGTTTTTGTTGGAAATTGTTAAAAATAGAACGCCAGCAGAGGTCTTACTGGAGTTTAAGCGTTTATTTATCGATTACGAGTCTTCCTCTACTAATTTAGTCGCTATCCAAGAGCTATCTAAACTAATTTATACCAATAATCAAGAAGAATTTCTCCATGCTCTCAAACGTGCTTGCTATATTCTCATCAATAACTGGGAAACAGCTAGAAATCATAGCGCTATTCAGGAATTAGCCAAGCTGTTATCTGAAACTCATGAGAGTCAAACCATAGCATCTCCAAATACAGATAGCAGTCCCCACATACATTGGCTAAAAAATTTCCTCAATAGTCAAGACTATAATGAGCTTAAGTTATTTATTGCTTCAAAATATGATTCATCACCAACAACTCAAAACGCTCATTGGAGTACCCGTTACAATTCATATCTTTTAGCTCCCCAGTATACTGATAACAGTAATCCAGTAGAACAGCGAGAGGCAGCAAGAGTCCTGGCACAAGAACTGAAAGATAAGTTTAAATTTGAGCTAGCAATGTACACAGCACGCTCCCAATCTACTAGTAATAATCAAGAAATTCCTAACAATCCTACTGGTCTTGGTGATCATGTTCTGCGTTTAATTAAAATGATTGTAGCCAAGCGTGGATCCTACAGCTATGAAAATTTAGCAAGTATTTTTCTCCAACAAACTAAAAATGTTGATTACAAAAAGTTTAAGTTTTCCTTACAAAAATACTTAATATCTTCTACAAATAATTATCAAGCACATAAAAAAGATTTGCTAGCGTTTTTACAACAAAAGTTAGTCAATAAATTTAATAATTTATATAACGAACATAATCATGAATTGTTGGATGAAGCTCTACTACTAAGAACCTGCAATAAAGTCATTGATTATCTGACAACTGAAGATCAGCAAGAACCTTCTGAATTGTTTGTTTTGTTACTATCTCAAGGTCATCCCCTAAGCTTAGTGATCGTACTGCTTAAGATTATTATGATTTGTCCCAATGCTCGCAGTCATTTGGATACTTGTATTGCCAAGTTAATTCAATACTATATGGATTATCCAGAAGAGGAATGTCAATGGGTGATTAATTTTTTTGAAGTTTTTAATATAACTTTTGCCATTCATGCTGATAATGTTAAATACAACTTAATTAAAATGAGCAGTCAGATAGAGAATGAAGGTTCAGCAGTGTCTTTAGATGGTTACAGAGTTTTTTCTCAACTTCAGGAAGATTCCATCGCAATGGAACTGGAAAAAATGTCTAATACCCAACAACTTCCCTCAGAAATCAAATTGGAAGATTGACTACTTAGTAACACCTCATCCATAAGTTATGTCGAATAATTTTTTACCACCTGAAATTGCTGAATTAACTGAATATACTTCGATTGCTCTTGCTGAGAGTATTGAACAAACTCAGATTCCAACTTCCTTAAGTAAGCAACCAATTGCCACAACTTATGTACATCAAGGTAGTACTGGAACGCCTATTCTGTTACTTCACGGTTTTGATAGTTCTGTGTTAGAATTTCGTCGCTTACTACCATTGCTTGCAGTTAAAAATGAGACATGGACAGTTGATATATTAGGTTTTGGCTTTACGGAAAGGTTAGCAGAAATTGCTTTTAGTCCAGCAGCAATTAAGACCCATCTATACTATTTTTGGAAAACTCTGATTAATCAACCAGTGATTTTGGTAGGCGCTTCGATGGGAGGAGCAGTAGCAATTGACTTTGTTCTAGATTATCCCCAATGTGTCGAGCAACTGGTGTTAATAGATAGTGCTGGCTATACTGCTGGACCAACCATTGGTAAATTTTTGTTTTGGCCTTTCGATACATTGGCTGTAGAGTTTTTACGCATTCCCAAAGTGCGTGAGCAAATTAGTCAAGCTGCTTATTTTAACAAAAATCTAGTCACTCCTGATGCTACGTTGTGTGCAGCATTGCATCTGAAGCTACCTAGTTGGAATCAAGCTTTGAAAGCTTTTACCAAAAGTGGAGGATATGGTTCTTTTCAGGAAAAACTCTCCCAAATTAACCAGCGAACACTAATTTTGTGGGGGAAAAATGACCGAATTTTGGGTACTAATGATGGCTACAAGTTTAAAGATGCGATCGCATCATCTCAACTAATTTGGCTGGAGGATTGTGGTCATGTTCCTCACCTTGAGCAGCCTCAGGTGACAGCTAAGCATATCTTAGAATTTTTAAGCTCATCCCAGGACTAAAGAATGCAGTGTCTTAAATAGGGTTTGCTGAAAAAGTCAAATGGGAGCATTTTAGGAAGTAAAAAGTAACGAGTAACAAGTTTTGAGTTAATCTCAACCCTCTCACCCCTTAGACAGAGCGCTTGAGAACGCAATTGAACCTGTGGTATATATAGAATCTTTGAGATGTTATCGAGTGGAGTCAACAAGATATAATGAAGAAAGTGGGAACTCATCTGGTAGTTGACGCTTGGGAAGCACCAGAAGACCTTCTCAATGACCCAGAAGGAATTCGCTCCGCCTTGATTGAGGCAATTACAGCTGGAGAAGCAACCCTGATAGATATATGTGTACACCAGTTTAGTCCCCACGGAGTAACAGCTACAGCAACTTTAGCCGAATCTCATATTGCGCTACACACCTGGCCTGAGTATGGATATTTTGCTGCAGATCTATTCTTTTGCGGTTGTGGGCAGCCGCAAGAAGCAATGAAACTTTTACAAACAGCACTTCAAGCTAAACGTGTCAGATTGAGAGAAATCCCTCGTGGGTTTGATGAAACCCCTAATAGCAATAGGCTAGAAGTAGAGCCTCTATATCATAGTCTTGTATGAACTGTGCTTTTTCTCTAACCGAGGTAATTTTTTAATAAAGGACAAGGCTAATAAAAGCTTGTCCTTTTTATTAATACTAAAAATCTAAAGTCCTGAAAGCTTTTTGTGCCTTTTTCTAATCCGTTGTTATAAGTGTAGGATTTCTGGTGAATTTCAGGCTAAATTGGGTATCAGAGGCATTGGGGTGCGCTATCAAGGCTGTGGCAGGTGAAACAACATCCCGAAAATCACAGCAATAGTAGAACGACTAAATAAGCAGACCCATCCCATAGGAAAATAATATGTTATTAAAGACAATCTTTGTTTTTGTCTTAGTTTTAATGCCACCAGTGCTTTCTATATTGGTAATGCACAAAGCAAAGGAACGGGCTCAAGCGAGGCTTAGAGCAGCAACGCAAGCACCAGTTGTTAGGGCATTACGCAGAAATCAGCTGCCCAGTGATCGGTATCACATAGAAGGTGTTGGGTATATTATTGGTGACATTACCTGCAAATTCAATGCTTGCTCAGCCTATATCCGCTGTGCTGTTAACCCATCTGGTCCCTGTGAAAATTGTTTCCATTATGAACCGCGAAATTCATCCTCTTGACACTCCCAGGGTTACGCTACGCTAAAACCGTGGGATTCTTTCGTCATAGGGAGCGCACCGCTTTACCCTCAGAAAGCATCTTCACCGTATGCCCTACGGCTGCAAGTCCTCTTATTAGAACTACTTGACTAGCTGCTACATCTCTATCCGTTTTCCCCAATATGCCTTATCAGTTCGACTTTCGTCCTTACCGCCGTCCCTTTGTTCGTCCCCTCACTACTAGTCACGGCAATTGGGAGGTTCGAGAAGGAATTATTCTCTGTCTTACTGATGAAACCGGGAAAGTTGGTTGGGGAGAAATTGCCCCAATTTCCTGGTTTGGTTCCGAAACTCTTGAACAAGCCCTAAATTTTTGCCAACAATTGCCACCCCAAATTACAACTACGGATATTTTCTCTATACCTGTTACACTCCCTGCCTGTCAATTTGGTTTTGAATCAGCTTGGCAATGGGGAAAGTTTTTTGAAGAAGGGAAAAGCTGTGAAGAAATAAGGCAGGAGGCAGGAGGCAGGAGGCAGAAGGCAGAGGGCAGAAGGGAAAAGGATTTGACAAAAGTTTCTTCACTCATTACTCATTACTTATTACTTATTACTCAAAAAAGCTATCTCCTACCAGCTGGAGAAGATGCTTTACAAGCATGGCAGACACCTTGGCAACAGGGATATCGCACCTTTAAATGGAAAATTGGCGTCACAGCAGTTGAAACTGAGCTCAAGCTGTTTAACCAGCTGCTGCAACAATTACCCTCATCTGTTCAGTTGCGGTTGGATGCCAATGGGGGACTAAGTGAGGAAGCAGCACATCAGTGGCTCAGAGCAGCTGATGAAGTAGGAATTGTCGAGTTTGTGGAACAACCTCTACCTCCAGAGCAGTTTGACTCAATGTTGAAGATGGCTCACCAATATATAACACCTATTGCTTTAGATGAATCGGTGGCAACCCTGAACCAATTAGAAGCTGCTTACCAAAAGGGATGGCGGGGAATTTTTGTCATAAAAGCTGCGATTGCAGGTTCACCTAAACGCCTCCGGGAGTTGTGCCAAGCCCACCAACTTGATACAGTATTTTCTTCAGTTTTGGAAACCGCGATTGGTACTCAAGCAGCTCTCCAACTAGCAGCAAAATTATCTAATCCTCAACGAGCTGTAGGTTTTGGTGTCAATCACTGGTTTACTGAAGATGAGGAAACTTGGTTTGAGCGATTGTGGAACAACCCCTAACTTATCTCCAAAAACGGGCTGGTGAAGATTGGCTAATTGGATACAACAGCCACCAATTTCACTGCCTCACCGAGGAGTTATACCAGCAATTAACTCAACTATCTCAAGGAGAAACTCCACCAAAAATTGTACTAGCAGAGCAACATCCCTTGCAGTTCCTCGCCGCTTTCCTCGCTGCTGTTGCCGCTAATTGTCCTGTTTTCCTCTGCAATCCCCACTGGGTTGAGCGGGAATGGCAACAGGTATTGGATTTAGTCCAACCTAACTTAATTTTGGGTGTTAATAAAGGAGAGGACAGTTCAACAAAGCGGTTGTCACAGGCTAGGGTGTGTCTTCAAAGTCAAAAATCTGATGTAGGGGCGAAGCATTTGGGCGATAATTCATTGATGAAACCCAAGGTATACAGTCCAAATGCTTCGCCCTCCGGCAGTTTGAAAACACTCAAGAATCAGGATTCTACTGAACTCATCTACATCCCTACTGGAGGCTCTTCTGGCAAAATACGCTTTACAGTTCACCGTTGGCAAACCTTAATGGCATCTGTGGCTGGGTTTCACCAGTATTTTGAGCAAAAGCAGATTAACTCCTTTTGTGTCTTGCCTTTGTATCACGTCAGTGGTTTAATGCAATTTTTGCGCTCTTTGGTTACTGGTGGACGCATAGTCATTATGCCATTCAAAGCTTTGACGGAAAGCAAAAGGCAGGAGGCAGGAGGCACGAGGCAGAAGGCAGGAGGGTTTTCTTTGGAAGCTTTGTTCGAGCCAAGCTCGTTGACAGTAGATGAAGAATGTAATATCAACCCCAGGGAGTTTTTCCTCTCCCTAGTACCTACTCAGCTAGCAAGGCTGATGAACTTGAATGCCTCTGCTTGGTTATCTGGTTTTCGGACAGTACTCTTAGGAGGTGCACCTCCTTGGAATTCACTCTTAGAACAGGCAAGATTGCATAATATTCCCTTAGCTCCTACCTATGGTATGACTGAAACAGCCTCTGGAGTAGTTACTCTTAAACCGGAAGTCTTCCTCAGCGGCAACAACAGTAGTGGACAGATATTACCTCATGCTCAAGTAACCATTCGCACTACCACAGGGGAAATCCTTGAGGCTAACCAAACTGGTATGATTACCATTCAAGCAGATTCTTTGGCACTGGGCTACTATCCCGAACTAGAAGCCCTTAATCGCAAATCTCCAATCCCAAACTTCCTAGCGGATGACTTGGGATTTTTCGATGAACAGGGTTATCTACATATTATTGGGCGTTACAGTAACAAAATTATTACTGGTGGCGAAAATGTTTTCCCGGCTGAAGTAGAATCGGCGATTCAAGCAACAAAACTAGTTACCGATGTTTGTGTAATTGGTGTACCTGATTCGGATTGGGGAGAAATGGTAACAGCTATTTATGTCCCTAATTTTCCGACTGTCTCCCATCATTTAATAGAAATTGCAATTGAGGATAAGTTGAGTAAATATAAACGACCTAAACGTTGGATTTCGGTGGCAAATTTGCCACGAAATGCTCAAGGAAAAGTCAATTATGAGCAGCTTCAAGAAATGGTTAATGGATGTTTGACAATCTAAAAAAAGCAATCAGTGATTTAAGTATAGTTATTGCTGCCTTGTTGTTGGCAATAATCTTTTTTGCAATTTTCAATTATTCTTCCAATCGAGTTATCTGGGAATCTTGTAAGCCAGCAACGGTAAATTATAATTCTAATTACAATTACTGTTTTTCAGTTATCGAAGGAGGTTTCAAGCTTAGTCTTTACCCTTATCAGTTAAGTCGCATCTATTATCTGTTCATTGGTCTCAAAGAGACTACGCCGAATTATGGGCATTCTAAAACTTATTCCTTTACTTATGAAGGAGATAAGATAGATGATTATATCAAAAAATCCCAAGTCACATGGGACAATAATGGTTTAACCTTTATTGAAAGTTCAGGACACCGCTTGTTTTTCCCAAAAGAATTATTTTTAGGAGTGCGCTAGCTTGAAGATTATTCTCTTTTCTTCCTTCGTGTCCTTTGTGCCTTTGTGGTTCATTCCCTCCAGCAAGCCCTAATTATCCTCCAAATTCCCCTACCTGCTGTTCAATAGCTGCCAAAAGTTCGGCATTTTGCAGAATAACCCCCACTTGATTATTAAAAATCTGCATATATTGTTGATCACTTTGATCAAAACTAATTTGGAAGTAATCTGGTACTCCACTTGTTTCTGTAGAACTCTCCTCGAAAAAATCACCTGCTTTCTTTTTATTAACCAATTGAGTAACACCAACTAACTCACCATCAGGGTCCCAAACCGGCATACATAGTAAACTACAAGTACGATAACCAGTCTTTCGATCCGTTTGTTTGGCAGTTTCTGAATCTGGGTAATCATAAAGATCAAAGGGAATATTCAAAGGTATTTCCGTCTGAGCTACTTTACCGGCGTAACCTACCCCTACCTCTAAGTGCAGTTCCATTGCAGAACCATCCTTACGGGGGATGCTTGTCCACAGCTGATTAGCATTACGATCCAATAACCAAAGGGTACTGCGATCCGCATTCATCAATTCCTTCGCAGCATTCATGACTCGCTTGATAATTTCTTCAGGCTCCAAAGGACTCTGACTAACTGAACGAGTTGCTGCCATCAATGCTGCTGCTACCCTTTGTCCTCTAGAAGTTTTGTGGAAGGTGCGGAAGCTTTCTAAGATAGTGCGAATCAAAGGGGCGTTTTCTGAAAAAAGTAACCGCTCTTCATCTGCTTGAGTAAAACCTTCTTGATCAATTCTGGCTGACAAAGATGCCGTCCGGTCATAAAATCGTTTTAACTTGTTGAGTGCCTGAACTACAGCTACTAAATCTCCCCGCTCATTCAACAGTGGTAAAGCTAACATGGTGTAGGTGCGGTAACCATTTTTCTCATCTTGCTCCTTGGCTGTAGCTGAGCGAGGATCGTCATATAAATCATAAGGAATATTGACCAATTGCTTAGAAGCAGCTACTTCACCCACAATCCCTTCATTAGCTGGTATACGAATCTGTAGCGAGCGCTCACCTTCGGATTCGGCAATCATCGACCAAAATTCATTTCTCTCTTCATCTAAAAGAAAAATAGTTGTACGATCAGCACGGAGGGAATGACTCATGTTGACTGTAATATTACGCAATGTGGTATCTAAAATGCCATCAAAACCCTGATCATCCATCACCTTATTGAGCATCCTCAGAGTTTGACTAACCACATTTTGTGGTTGATTTTCCGCCCGTTCCTTCATGGCTGCAAATTCTCTAGCATTTTGCAGAGCAACTCCCACTTGGGAATTAAATATTTCCATGTACTTTTGACTGTTTGCGTCAAAACTATCCTCGAAACAGGCTGGTGCTTCTGGCCAATCATCCGGTTCGTATTCAGGAAACTCACCAGTTCTGGTTTTGTTGATTAATTGGGTAACCCCCAGTAACTCTCTATCAGGACTCCAGACAGGCATACACAGTAAACTACAAGTGCGATAACGACTTTTTTGATCTGTTGCCTTAGCTGTTTCTGAATCTGGGTGTTCGTACAAGTCAAAAGGAATATTTAGAGATTCACCTGTTGCTGCTACTTGACCAGCAAAACCTTGCCCAATTTTTACCCGAATTTCCTGTACTGAACCATTCTCAAAAGGAATTTGTGTCCACAGCTCATCAGTTTTCTGATCTACTAACCACAGAGTACTACGGTTAGCACTCGTTAATCTTTTCGCTGCTGCCATCACCTGTTCAATGATTTCTTTAAAATCTAGACTGCTTTGAGCCATTAAGCTGGTAGCTTCTGTAAGTGCCTGAGAAGCTTGTAATCTTTGGGTTAATCTATAACAAGACTGGCATCTTTCTAATATACGTTGTAGGTCAGGTGCATATTCCCAAAATTGCCGCTTATCGCTGCCAATAAATCCTTCGTGATCAATTCTTGCGGCAAAAGAAGCTATGGGAGCATGGAGTTGTTTAAGCTTATTATCTAACTGTACAAAAGCAAATATATCTTCCTGTTCGTTTAATAAATGTAAAGTTAGTTGATTGTAAATCTGATATCCAGTTATTATATCTTGCATTTCAGTAACAGCTGAGTACCAATTTTCAGATAGATGAACGGGAATATTAACAGCTTTTTTATAGATTGTTACTCGACCAGCAGGTTGATTATTAGCAGAAATTCTAATTTTGGTCGGACGACTGTGTGTAGTTCTAGCTATAATTGACCAGAGTTCATTTTTTTCTTGGTCAATCAAAAAAATAGTAATCCTGTCTACACTTAATAACTCTCCTAATCTCAGGGTAATAGAACCTAATATTTCATAAAGAACATCATCAAAATCTTTTTTGTCCATTTCGTTGAGCATGGACAAGAGTTTTTGTTCTTGTTCCGTAACCAATTGTGGGAAATTAGGGGGTAGAGTAGCTAATGCCTTATTAACCCAGTGACAGTTAAAAATAGAGGCATAAATGGGGTTATAAAGCCTTAACTTACTGCCATCTTTGACAACCAACCCAGACAGTCGCAACTCCATCTGCTCACGACTATTATCAGCAGGAATTTCCCTCAGCTGTAGAATTAATTGATAAAGTTTAAGCAACGGAGCAGTACGTTTGCCAATTATCAGGAGACGATCGCGTATGGTTTTCAAATGGGGTGGTTCATCTTGAGCTTCCCAATTATCAATGATCCGCGTCTGCAATAGCTGCTCCACCAACTCTTGGGAATTGGAAATTGATGCAGCATTCTCCCGAACTAGTTTACAAAGCTTTTGAGTCAAAAACGGTTGCCCTCCTGTCCAGTTTAAAATAGCTGCAACTACGGCTTGGGGATTACTTACTATCCCAACTAGTCCCTGAGCAAGAGCATGGGTTTCGTCTAATTGAAACCCATGCAATTGAATAGCACAACCAAGATTAAAAGGAGTACAGTTTTTGTCCCGAATTAAGTCCGAGGGGGTTGCTACTCCTAACAGCGCAAATGTGAGTCGTTCATATTCATGACAGGCACGAATAAAGGCAAAAAAGTCATCAGTCCAGAAATTCAAGCTGAGGACGCTATCAATTTCGTCGATAAAAATGACAATTTTTTTACTAATACACTCTAGCAGCACTTCTTCGATAAACTCACTCAAGCGCTGCACTGGAGGCAAAAATTCGCGATCGCGTAACCAATAGTTTAACTGAAGGGGCAAGTCGAAACTGCTTACCATCCGCCTCATGACCCCGGCATACCACTGATCCTGAGTAATCTCTTGAGAACCAATCTTGGTTAAATCAATTGCAGTACAAGCGATGCCTTCTGCTCGCAACTTGTGCATAGTGCGCACTCGCAAGCTACTCTTACCCATCTGTCGGGAGTTAAGCACATAACAAAACTCCCCTGCCTTGAGTTTCTCATACAGCAGTTGATCCGCCTGCCGCACTACATAACTGGGTGCATCAACAGATAAATGCCCACCAACTTTATAGTTATAGTCTGGCTGGGGCTCGTTGGTCATTAGTAGATCTGAGTGTGTAGAAAACATTGTTTCCCTGATCATTTCAGCTAATCCTCATCCAGTGGTAACAGAAATTACATCTAGATAACCTTAGCTCGCTGTTACGCGAGCGCGAAAATACTGACGATATAGTTCAAAGCTGGGCATTACTTTATTTCCTCGTAGCTGTACGAGTCCCATGCTATGCAACTTAAAGGTTAACACTGACTCTAATTCCACAGGTTCCTTAGCTATTAATACCTTAGCGAAGGCTGCCGCTAATTCTGGGTGCTGCTGTAGAGTCCACAAATGGCGGCGTAGATGATCCCCATAAATTCCTGCTTCTGTGGGAGCGGTTGCCAGCAGTTTCTCCAGGCTAAGCTGTTGCTGAGCAAGATGATAGAGAGCTACCCGCACTAAATAGGGATGTCCCCCAACCATCCTCATCAGCTGCTCAACCTGACTTGAATGCCAATGCAGTCCATGCTGCTGTGCTAAATTCCAGACTTGCTCGGAGGTAAACTCCGATAACTCTATAGGTAATCCTACATTAAACGGCGATTGATTAACATTTAGGGGTATATAAACTTCTGTAGAGTGAACTACCACCAGTCGGAGTTTATTCCACAAGTCACTATTAAGATCACCATATCCCGCTTCTTCATACCAAGCTCGCAACAGACCAAAAAAATCGTCAGAAATTGTAGGGTATTGGAAAACCCGATCCACTTCATCTAAACCCAAAACCAACGGTTCGTCAGCTGCTGACAACAAACAATCTTCAAAATAAGCGGTGCAGTTATCCTTACTACCATAAGTATCAGTCCAATAGTCATCAACTTGATAGGGTAACCGCAACTTCCGAGTAACTCTGGCACACAACCACTGTAAGAGTTGATTGAGATTAGTAAAAATGCCTGTATCTGCATGTTGTAAGCTTAGAGGCACTGTACGATAACCCTGCTCCCTCGCTTGATAGAGAATTCTCGCCATCAGTGATGTTTTGCCCATTTGTCTGGGAGCTTTGATCCGGATTAAAGACCCTGGCTGCAAAATTTCCTTGTAACATTGAGTTTCATAAGGAACTCGTTCCACATAAAAAGCAGAAGCGAGACGAACTTGGCCACTAGGTAACTCCGGTTCTGCTACAGGTAGGGGTGGAGCTTGAAGATGCCAACTTTCCACCTGCCACCTACTAACTTTTAACTCTTGTTGTTGATTAGTCTTCTCAACTTCCCAACCCCTAGTCTCTGCTTTTGCCAACAGGCTGAGGATTTCTTGAATCAGGATTGAGGTATCTGAGGGGGAGTTCCACTCACGCTGTACAATCCCTTCAAGATAACCTCGTAAGTCGTGGTTCAGAGGCAAAGTTGGGGGACAGTTAACACGAATAGGCAAAATAATTGGTTTGCTATTAGTTCGACCATCTCGTAACTCCCTAGCTCGTCTGAGCTCCTCGATCACCATTTCACTAACCGCAGCTTGGGGAGATAGCAACAGTAAGAAGTAGTCGCACTGCTGTAATTCAGCATCAATATTAGCAGGCCAGTCTTGGTAGGAGCTACCTTGGCATTTATCTGTAGGGGTATCAACTAAGGTTTCCGTTACAGTTGCCATAAATGCTTGGTATCCAGCAACATTGATCGCTTCACAAAACTGCATAGCTAGATTCAAGTCTGGCTGTTGTAACCGGTGTGAAATAAACACTTTTCGGGTAGTCCTTCTTTCCGGCTGTCGTTTTAGCGATCGCTCCAGCGCTCCCCGAAAATTCTTTTTAGTTACTTTTTCCCCTAGGGCAGTTGAAAGTTTATTCCATAAATGGAAACCAACATATTTCTCTAAATACTCAGCCCTATCTAAATCTATTTTTCTATAAGTAAGATTTTGCCAAGACCCAACAAAGACTTTTCTTTCGAGGTCACTTAGATATTTTCCTGTCTTAGCATGAATTAATTCATCTGCCCACTCTAATGCCGCTTTAACATCCATAGTTTAGCTGTCAATTTTCAGTAGATGTTTGAATTTAGATTACTCCAGAGATAGTTTCATTATCAGCTAAATTTCCTCCTCGTACAATTATTTTTACACAAAATCACCTACTTAGTTGATGTACGTTAGACTATAAAAGTATTGACGAACAGCTGATGATCAACTGAATATCAAGAGGGTAAAACCTTTGTCATTATTATGTCTGGACTATTTATTTTTGTTCGCCAATATTTGCTTTATGAGTATTCTACTGAGCTTTTATGAGTTTTTATGAGTTTTTTATACTGATGTAGTTAAACAAGATTATTCAGCTAATTACTAAATTTATGAGTTTTTCTGGTTCCTATATTCCAAATTGTTCGTCACAATATGAACATCAGCTAGAAAATCAGCATTTTTTCATCTAGCAGACTCAAGTCAACAAGTAGCAGTTAAAGGAGAGTCTATTTATGGCAAGAAATTTAAGAGGCTCGAACAACAGTTAGTTTCGACTTTTAAGGAGAGGTAATTATCCATTGTTCATTATCCATTGTCAATTTATGAATTGTGGCTACTTACTTAGCTGAGATTTTGTTGGAGGAGTGGAGATGTTTAATCCCACAGAAGTAATAATTGATGCCTTTGTGGATCGCCTAAAAATCGGTTACCACCGCACTTATGGGGGACTCAACCCAAACTACCCCGATATCATCGCTTGGGCAGGAAACATGGCTTTGGAAAATATTGCTAATAGCGATGCGCTCTATCACAATGTAGAACACACAATCTTTGTCACCTTGGTGGGGGAAGAAATTCTGCGGGGTAAACACATCCGGGAGGGTGGAGTGACTCCTGAAGATTGGCTACACAGTATCATTTCCTTACTGTGTCATGACATTGGCTATGTCAAGGGGGTTTGCACTCAAGACCGACACCATGAAAGACTGTATGCAACAGGAATAGATGAGATGATGGTATCACTACCTTTTGGTTCCACCGATGCCAGCCTCACTCCCTATCATGTAGACCGAGGAAAACTGTTTATTGCAGAACGCTTTGGCAATCACACACTAATTAATTCACAGGTGATTCAGGAAAATATTGAGTTGACTCGGTTTCCGGTGCCAGCGGATGAAGATCACCAAGATACTACCAATTATCCTGGCTTAGTTCGCGCTGCTGATTTGATTGGTCAACTTAGTGACCCCCGCTACTTACAAAAGATTAGTGCTTTATTCTACGAGTTTGAAGAAAACAACAGCAATAAAGCCCTAGGTTACCAAAATCCTGGTGATTTACGCAGGAACTATCCAGGATTTTACTGGAATGTTGTTTATCCTTACATTAAAGAAGCGTTCCAGTATCTAGAGTTAACGCAACAGGGAAAGCAAATTTTGGCAAATCTCCACTCTAATGTGTTTCGGGTGGAACACGAGTAGGGGTGAGGTGAAAAAATGTGTGGGAGAGATTTTTGGAGTAATGAGTAATGAGTAATGAGTGAAGAAACTTTTGTCAAATCCTCTTTCCTTCTAGCTCCTACCTCCTCCCTCGCCTCGGAGCCTCCTGCCTCATGTTTCTTCAGAGCCACTGTAAATTTCACCTCACCCCACGATTAGTAAGCACTTAACCAAAGTTAATTATTGCTTTTGTATACCTGTAATATCATACCAATCTGGCATATGTAACTCTTTTATCTCTAGATTGTAGAGACGTTGCATGCAACGTCTCTACAAGGTTTTTGCAGTTGACTAAAAACTTTTATTAGTTTTCCAAAACCTGTACATTCACAGGAGCAACCCCAGAATCAAGCATGCCGATTACTCTGGCAGCAGCTACGGAAAGATCAATTACTCGACCCCTAATAAAAGGCCCTCGGTCATTAATCCTTACAATGACAGAGCGACCATTATTCAAATTAGTAACCAGGACATTTGTGCCGAAAGGTAAGGTGCGGTGAGCAGCAGTTAAGGCATTCTGATTAAATCTCTCGCCACTAGCACTTTTTCTACCATGGAAGCCGGGACCATACCAAGAAGCTATACCACTACGTTGAAGTCGGGCTCGTTCCGGAAACAGCTGTGGTGATTGAAGTGCTGGCATACCGGTGATTTCCTCTAAGGGAGGAGCATTACCCATCAAACGTCGCAGGCGATTGGTTGCCTGAAGGGCATCAAGTGCTAAATTTTGGGTGGTATCTGGCAAAATAGTTGTCTGATTTATTTGGACTAACTCCTCATCCTTTACTTCAATGCTATAGCAGTCACACTCATCATTCCAACGAACATTGAGCGCTGTAGCATCTACTTTTTCTACATGGAGTTGATTGAGCTTACGTGCAACTGCTGCAGCTCGTCTAACTGGATTATTGGCATTATCAATACTTGAAGCACCAGCTAGTTGGGTAGTCTCAGTCAATTGGTTTAAGTTAGCTCCATTGTCTTCTGAAATAGCCTCAGGTATCTTGTTTTTATTCGACGCTGCGGCTATTTTGCTAGCGTCGGCAGTAACTGACTCAGAATCCAAGAAAGTCAACACAGGAATACTCCGTACATAGAGGGTTGCCGCATCACGTCCCTCTAATTCATAAGCATAAATTTTAGCGATTGCTTCTTCTTCTCCTGCCATTGCTACCAAAGAGGGAGATTCTTGTGCTCCAACAACATAGTCAACTTTCTCAGCTTGCTGGGCATTAGCGGGTGTCGCTACACCAATAAGGGTTGCCAGGAAAGTAACAGTGATGCCACTCAAAATTTTTTGATTCATACGTCAGTTGTTAAAAGCTTTGGGAATTCGAGGTTGATTATTGCTGGTTCTGTTAGCAGAACTCAAGATGCACCAGTTAAATCGTACTCGTTCCGTTTTCGTTTTATTTGTTTGAACTGAAATAGACTAACATGAAGTTTTGGCTTTGGCTAGCAAGGGGATCAAAAAATGAGGGACTTTTTTAATAAAAATTTATATTAATTGTCTGTAGGAGTTACGCACTGTACAAAAGTACTATTGCATTTGTGTTGTTTCAGCCGTGCGTAACTCCTGTAGAAGATATCATTCCTCTGAAAACTCTCCAAAGCGTTCTCGATACCGAGCTAATAACGCTTCAGCTTGCTCAGCTCGTTGTTGTTCTTGCTCAGCTCGTTGTTGTTCTTGCTCAGCTCGTTGTTGTTCTTGCTCAGCTCGTTGTTGTTCTTGCTCAGCTCGTTGTTGTTCTTGCTCAGCTCGTTGTTGTTCTTGCTCAGCTCGCTGCTGTTCTTGCTCAGCTCGTTGTTGTTCTTGCTCAGCTCGCTGCTGTTGAGCAAGAGCCGCTTCTTCTGGCGTCTCTACTAATTGCCCCTCACGAGTAAAAAAGCGCAGCTTCCTCTGATGAATCCCTAAATAAAGTTCTAATTGCTCACTCCAAACCCAACCTTGCTCATTCGGTTGTAGTTCCCGATACGTTCCCCGCAATAACTCAAACCCTACAAATTCTAGACTCTCTGGGTCAAACCAGAAGTATTCTGGTGTGCGAAATATATCTTGATAAATCTGCTTTTTACTTCCCCGGTCTGTTTGGGCAGTTGAACTAGACAAGAGCTCTATAATTACATTGGGGTACTTGCCGTTTTCTTCCCAAATCACCCAGCTTTTGCGCGGCTTGTTTTCGGTATTGAGTACGACAAAGAAATCTGGTCCTCGGAAATCTTCTGACTTGCGCTGTTGAGGGCTGTAGTAAATCGTCAAATTTCCTGTAGCGAAGTAGTCATTGCGCTCTCGCCACAACCAATCTAGGCATTTAATCAACAGCAGCATCTGCTGTAAGTGAAGATAAGTTTCCAAGGGAGGTTCGTTGCTCTCTATTTCACCAGGAGGGAAGATGATATCTTCTGGGATAACATCTTGTGGGATAACATCAAGAGATTTTACATCCTGGGTGAATGACATAGCAAAAAACTGGGAAGATAGGAGATAGGAACTATGCCTTCAGTGTAACGACTCTTGAGAAACACGCTCAAAACTAATGGCTAATTGCTAATTGCTAATTGCTAATCTCTGAAATTATCACCGAGTCTCCGAGTCTGGCAATAGGTAAGAGAATTGTTTCTCCCATTCAATTGGGGGTGCGAAGCGCTCCTGGGGAGCTATCGAGAAAGAAGGCAGGAGGCAGGAGCCTCCAAGGCAGAAGGTGAGGGAGGTGGTGTCACTTCTTGCATAAATGTTAAAGCTAGAGGCGATAAGTACTATAGCTACACCGATATAGACACTACTGATGAGAGGTTCTCCACTATGAAATCAACTAACGCAGTTGCTCTCATAACCAGCGTGTGGATGTTGAGTGGCTGTGAGCGAAAAAAAGAGTGGGGAGATAGGGAGATGGGGAGATCGGGAAACAAAGGAAAACTAATGATTTGAGAGGATACTTCGCTAGAAATTCCTTCCCTAATTTCGCTCACCCACCCCTCCAGGCGAAGCAAGCGGTAAAATACATCGAAGCCCCTCTAGGTCAAAACCTTTGTTGTTATCCCATGGATTATAGAGAAGCCGGTGTTGATATTGAAGCAGGTAGAGCTTTTGTCAAGCAAATTCACAATCTAGTACAAAGCACACATCGAGCCGAAGTAATCGGTGGATTGGGTGGTTTTAGTGGTTGTTTCCAACTGCCAGTAGGTTATCGGGAACCAGTGTTGGTATCTGGAACTGATGGTGTTGGGACAAAGTTGAAGCTAGCTGGTGAACTCAACTGCCATGACACAGTAGGGATTGACTTAGTTGCAATGTGTGTCAATGATATTTTGACTTCTGGAGCCGAACCCCTATTTTTCTTAGATTATTTAGCTACTAGCAAACTTAATTCCCAGCAGCTGACTGAAGTGGTTGCAGGAATTGCTCAAGGATGTCGTCTGGCAGGGTGTGCTTTGCTGGGAGGGGAAACAGCAGAAATGCCAGGTTTCTATCAGGCAGGAGAATATGATTTAGCTGGGTTTTGCGTGGGAATTGTCGAAAAAAGCCAGATGTTGGATGGTTCTCAGGTGAAAGTAGGAGATGTAGCAATTGGTTTAGCGAGTCAGGGTGTTCACAGTAATGGCTTTAGTTTGGTGCGGAAAATAGTTAGTGAACTGTCTGATAACACATCACCTTCTCATCCCTGGGACATTTATCCAGAAATACTGGCTGGTAAAAGCTTAGGAGAAATTTTGCTGACACCAACTCAAATTTACGTCAAACCAGTTCTTAATGCTCGTCGCGCTGGTATTGATATTCATGGTATGGCTCATATCACTGGAGGAGGTTTACCAGAAAACTTGCCTCGCTGCCTTGGTGTTGGTAAATCTATTCAAATTGACTCTAGTAGCTGGATTATTCCTCCTATTTTTCAGTGGCTGGCTGAAGCGGGACAAGTTAGTATCGATAATATGTTTGACACTTTCAATATGGGTATCGGTTTTGTCCTGCTTGTACCAGTAGAGCAGGCAAAACAGACTTGCCATTGGTTTGACTCAAAGGGTATTGCTGCCTATGTCATAGGTCAGGTGATTGAGGGAACTGGTGGTATTTCGGGTATACCTGTATGACATACTGTCATACAGGA
>JAAHGL010000087.1 GCA_010692635.1 Symploca sp. SIO2C1
AACTACCGTGTATACAAGATTCTCACCGAAATAGGTCAAGATCTTGCTACCCCCCTTATTCCCCCCTTAGTAAGGGGGGAAATCTTGTCCTCCCCCTTACTAAGGGGGAGCTAGAGGGGGTCAACCCCCAGGCAATTCGCCAACAACATCTTTGAATCCAAGGTGGATTATGGAATTCAACCAGCTGGCTATGTCTAGGCTTCAGTTGACACCAATGGAGCAGGATGCTCTCACAAAAAAATCGTTTGGCAACTCATGCTTTTCTCAACCGCATGGGAATTTATTTAAATTATGACAAAACTGAGTTAGAACAAGATATTCAAACGCTTAAAAAAAAGCGATCGCATTCCAGTAACTTTGAGAGAAGGCAGTGGTAAAGTCTTGGAGAGCTACAGTAGGGTTTAGGACTGACGCACCGTAACGGAATTATACCAAATCCGGTTGAGCTTCCGCCCCCTAAATCCCCCAATCCTGGGGGACTTTGAATTATTTTTTACGTTCTCTGAGAACCGGATTTGGTATTATAGCAACCGCCACAACGGTTAGGACACTAGGTTTAGCTCGAAATAATAAACGACGTTAATCTGATGTCCTAATGACCCTGGCGGTTGCTATATGTCATCCTGAGCGATAGCGAAGGATCTCCAAACGACTCAGATGCTTCACTAGCACCTCAGCATGACAATTTCATTACTCAACTATTGCTTTAAAGTTAGGATTATCCCGAAAAACATCAAAATCTGAATCATTTTTCGCAGCTTCTTTTTTTGCAGGCTCTAATTTGATTGATTGTTCTAATAAATTTAAAGCGCGATCGCTTTGACCTAAAATTGCCGAGAAACAGGCTTGATGGTAAAGAAACTTAGCCTTATCTTCACTCATGTCTAGTGCTTTTTTAAGATTCTCAAACGCTTCTTGATGTTGACCCATTCTCAACAGAGAATAACCACGACCAATCCAAGCATAGTGATAATCTGGCTGAATCTCTAGGGCACGCTCGTAATTTTCAATTGCCTCTTCATTTCGACCTAACTTATAGAGTGCATAACCACGATTATTCCAAGCATAGTGATAATCTGGCTGAATCTCTAGGGCGCGATCATAGCTTTCAATTGCCTCTTCATATTGCTGTAAGTTTTTGAGTGCAATACCTCGACCATTCCAGCCATAAACATAGTCAGGTTGAATTTCTAGGGCGCGCTCATAACTTTCAATTGCCTCTTCATTTCGACCTAACTTATAGAGTGCATAACCACGATTATTCCAAGCATAGTGATAATCTGGCTGAATCTCTAGGGCGCGATCATAGCTTTCAATTGCCTTTTCATTTCGCTGTAAGTTTTCGAGTGCAATACCTCGAACTCTCCAAGCATAGTGATAATCTGGTTTAATCTCTAGAACACGCTCATAGCTCGTAAGTGCTTCTTCATATCGACCTAAGTTACGGAGTGCATTACCTCGACCATTCCAAGCATAGTGATAGTTAGGTTTAATCTCTAGGGCGCGCTCGTAACTTTCAATTGCCTCTTCATTTCGACCTAAGTTACGGAGTACATTACCAAGATTATTCCAACCAGAAACATAGTCAGGTTTGATTTTTAGAGCGCGCTCATAGCTAGCAATTGCCTCTTCATTTCGCTCTAAGTTACGGAGTGTATCACCTCTATTTCTCCAAGCATAGTGATGATGCGGCTGAATCTCCAGAACATACTCATAGCTGGCAAGCGCCTCTTCATATCGCTGTAATTTATTGAGTACAATAGCTTGATTATTAAGAACCTTAGGGTAATCTGGGTTAGTCTCCAAAGCGCGATTATAACAAACTAAAGCTTGCTCAAGATTTTGATCACTTTGAAATAAACGACCTTGTTCTCGGAGTAATTGTGCTTGCTGCTCACTCTTTAATTTTCCTAACTTGAGTAAGTCTTTAATTTCTAGAATTTTCTGAAGACGCTCCTCTGAGTTTAGCTTTTCATATTCCTCAAAATCTCGATCTGTTAACTCATCAGATACCTTTTGCAAATCTTCCGAACTCTCACCAAACTTAAAAAAACCAGATCGCCAATCAAAAAAATCTGGTGCTCGTTGGACAAAATAATCAATAACAAAACTAGGAACCAAAAATACTAACACAATAGGCAAATTCGCCTCAAACGTCTCCCGCTGCCGATTCAAATGGCTCAATAGCGGTGGCACTCCCTTCCAACTGTAGTTATAAATCTCCTGGGAACTCCAACCCGCCAACCGTTTCGTATCCTCATAACCATAAAGCGCCTGCTCCACTCCCGTTACACAAGCTACCTCAAACCCTTCCCCTTGGTAACGCTCCAGTAACTCTCCATAGAGCGTCTCACTCTGCCGATTTAACTCAATCTCTACCAACCGCTTCTGGGGAAAACGCTCCCGAATTGCAGCCATCACCCGTTGCCCCTGAGCCGGATTGCACTGAACAAAAAACAAGCCAAACCCCTTCTTACGTCGCAGCGCCCGCAACAAATCCCCGATTACTTCCGCTGTCTGAGAATCTTGGCGCTCGAACCCCTTAGACTCCCTTTCTCCAAATTGCTCCTCCATCACAACTCCTTCCACAACAAAGGATGGACATCATACCAAGTCTGCTTATCCTCATTGTCATCAAAATAGCGATATTCCAAGACACAGCGACTAAACAGTAAGCTGCGCTGCATTTGCTCATTCTCAATCTTCTTCGATTGATTCACTTCCCGCAACACCGCCCACTGCTCCTCTTCCACCGCCCGTCGATAGACATCCCGCAGGGCATCTGCTGCCCGTTGTACTGCCCGTGCCTGAATCGGCAGCACATCTGTCTTGGTAATCGCTTCCTGCATCAACTGCACTAAATCTCGCACATAGCCTCCACTCATTAGGCACAAGTCCCGCAGTACTTTATCTGACTCAAAAACATCGGGTACCAAGGCATCTCGCAAACTAGGTGGAACCCTGCGTCGAATCACAGTTTGCAGAATCTCTAAGCCTTTTTCATAAGGTTCACCATTTTCCTGACGCACCATAATCGAGGGCAATACCAAGGGAATACCATAATTATCCTTCAGTTCCGTTGCCCAGCGGGAATAGATCATAGAAATGGGCACTGTGTAGATAATATGGCAGTTAAGGTTCTTGAGTTGCTCGTGGCGATCGAGAAAAATCTCCTCATGGTTGCTACGCCCATTTTCCCGAAAGATGGGCACAATGCGATCGAGATTATCCGCAATCACCAGCAGCTTGGTTTTCTCTGGTAAATGGCTGCTGCCATCTTTAATAAAGGCATTGAGAGCTTGGAGCAAGGTTTCTGTGTGGGGTTCTATCCGCTCCCGAATCTTCTGGCGCTGCGCTGGTTCGGCCCTTACTGCCGCCGTCAGCTTAGCAAATTCCTTCAACCCCACTTCTAAATTAACTTTATCAATGTCGATCTCCGTCAACATCAAATCCTTCAAATCCTGGAGCCGTCCTTTGAGCCAGGTGAGGATGGGATCAGGGTTTGCCTCTTTCAGCTTCTTGAGCAGATGGCGGGTACAAGCGAGCAGAATATCGGTATATTGGGCATCCTGGACACTGATATCCTCTTCATCTGCCGCAAAATAGACTACCACATGACCGCGCTCTTCCAGGTCTTTCTTCAGCCGTAGCAACTCCGTAGTTTTACCAGACCCCCGATAACCAGAATACAACTGATAGGTGAAATCTCGCGATCGCCGCATCGTGCGCCCCAATTCCTCCACCACATCCTCATCTCCCCGCACCTCCCTACAATCCACATATGCCGGATCTCCTGGTTGCAACGGTGTGGGAGTAAAGGCGTTATACATCTCATCGAGGAGATCTTCCATTTCCTGGAGGCTAGGCATAGTTGAGGATAATTGATAATTGATAATTGATAATTAATTAATAAAGAGAGGTAATTATCTATCCATTACTCATTATTCATTATTCATTATTTATAACAGACCTTAGGATAGAGCTATGCTCTCATTGGAGTATGCTACTGTTTGCTGCTATTAGACTCTAAATTCTAATCATATCCATGAGGCACTGCTAGATCCGCTAGATCCGCTAGATCCCCGACTTCTTGAAGAAGTCGGGGATCTGAAGTCGAGGATCTGAATACACCAAGTCCCGATCTGCAGCTGCTTCTTCCATCTACTAACAACTAACCAATGACCTCTCAAGTCAACATAATCAACCACTCCTTAGTACAACATAAATTGACATTGATACGTCGGGCTGACACCAGTACAGCCAAATTTCGTCAACTTTTGAGAGAAGTTGGAATGCTGTTGGCATACGAGGTGACACGGGATTTACCTCTCAAGTACGAAGATATCCAGACCCCACTAGCTCCGATGGTAGCTCCGATGCTTGCCCCTGATAAGAAGATGGTGATTGTCTCTATCCTACGAGCAGGACAAGGACTTTTGGACGGCATTCTAGAACTTATGCCTTCTGCTCGTGTCGGTCATATCGGCTTGTATCGTGACCCTACTACCCATGTAGCTATTGAGTACTATTGTAAACTCCCTCAGGATCTCAATCACAGAGATATTTTGATAGTTGATCCGATGTTGGCAACAGGAAACTCAGCTGTGGCAGCAGTTGATCGAATTAAGGAAGCTAACCCGATATCTATGAAGTTTTTATGCCTATTGGCTGCACCGGAGGGAATTAATAATTTCCAAGAACATCATCCAGATGTGCCGATTTATACAGCTGCAATTGACGACAAGTTAGATCTAGATGGTTATATTGTGCCTGGATTGGGTGATGCTGGCGATCGCTTATATGGAACCAAATAGAGGGAGAGACGCACAGATATGGTTAGGTGTTAGGTTGTTATGGGGTGAGGTGAAATTTACAGTGGTTCTGAAGGAACACCGAGTCAGGAGTCACCGAGTAAAGAGATTTGACACAAGTTTCTTCACTCATTACTCATTACTCATTACTCATTACTCAAAAAAGCTCTTCCCAAGTTCTAGCTACGAGAATCCATACTGCTACAGGAACTGTCATTTTACCCCCAGTTTTAAGCTTACCGTGCTACTAGAAGATTTGCGATCGCTCTTGTGGTAGCATCCAGAACTACCTGATGCTACTTTATTTTCTATGATCGACTCTAGCAATCATGTAGAAACATGGGCACGAAGCTTTCCTCGAAGGCTAACTCCTACCTATAGCCAGCGTCATCGATTTCAAATTAGACATTGCGGAGTCGAGGAAATTCGTGTGAGGGATGGAGGGGAAGAAATTTGGGCAGATGGTATCAATTTTCAAACTGGACAATTATTAGAAGCAAAATTTATTGGAAATCCTGTCAATAGTCCTTATATCAGTAATTCCAATGTACCGCCTTTTATTCGTAATAAGGCTGCTAGGGATGTAGAGAATGAGTTTCGCAGATATGCCGCAGTGATTAATGATCCAGAAACACCTGTTGTTGAACTACAGGTAATTGTTAATATTGAGGAAGCTGTACCATTTTTTGAAAGTTTGCTGAGTCAGTTTAATCTTCCTGGTAGCGTTATTGTCCTACCCTAATTTCTAAGGAGAACTATCAATGGAATATCTTGTTACACCACCAGAATCAACAAATTGGAAAATCAGTGAGTCTGATTTTATTCAGCATCTAGAGAAACAATGGTCAGGTATTGAAATTCGGAAGACGACTAATCCAGATGATTATTATCTACTTGAATGGGTAGTCAAGGTATCAGGAATAGGACACAGATTAGATGGTGCCTTACACCGAGATGGACAGGGCATTAGTTTAGATGGTTATTTAGAAGATTGTGCCAGATTTGTGATTTGGTTTCGCTCTCTAGTGCCTCAAACACAGAAGTTAGTGTTTTACGATCAAGGATATAATTGCCACATTGACTTAGAAGCTAAAACGACGGAGTCGAAAATTATGCAGCTTTTAGAGGCATCCTTGGAAAGAAGCTGTGTTTCGTAATTATTATTCTCTTTAGTGAGATGGATGACAACTCATCCAAGTTATCAAGTTATTAAAAAAAGTAAGAATATTGCTATGAGCCGTGGTATCTATATTATTGCCAATGATCGGGTAACGGAACAAGCGATCGCACTTGTCAATAGTATTCGCCTATACGATCCAGATACGCCAATTACCCTGATTCCCTACGATCATCAATATCAGGCGATCGCTAAACTATTATCAGAGTCCTACGGTGTCAAGCTTTATCCAGATTTGGAACTTGTCGAACGTCTCTCTCAAAAAGTCTCCAGCATCTTTGGTAAGCGTTTTTTTGCTCGTCCTAATCAGTATCGTAAGCAAGCTTGTTGGTTTGGGGAGTTTGACGAATTTCTCTATATCGATACAGATATTGTGGTCTTTGAAAAAATCATAGACAATCTCAACTATCTAGCTGATGCTGATTTCCTTTGTTGCGATTATCAGCATAAACAAGGCATTAGATATGTCTTCACGCCCAAAGTGCAAAAAAAGGGTATATTTCAGGAAAGTGAGCTCCAAGATATCTTTAATGGCGGATTTTGGGCTTCTAAAAAGCATTTATTTTCCGAACAAGACTTATATGAAACTTTTGCTGAATGCGCTAAGCATCCTGATTATTTTGACTTTTCTGAAAAAACGTCAGATCAACCGATTTTCAATTACATGATTTTAAAGTGTATTCAACGTAGAATAAATCTAGTTCGTTTACCAGAACAAAGAGCAGGTAATTGGGCTGGTAGTCCTCACTTCCAAAGACAAGAAAATGTTTTAATCGACCCTAACTTGAACCAACAGCTGAAGTACTTACATTGGGCTGGTATTCGTATTGAACCGGGCTGTCCTTACTGGGATATTTGGCAATATTACCGTCATCTCAACTTACCATCAAACTCGTAACCCAAAAGTTCAATTAGGGTATCAAAGGTCAAAAATTTTAATTCAATCGGTTAAGCAATGCCTGAACGCTTCCCAACTCCTAATTTATAGCAGTTCTCGCATCCGTGAGGTACATCTAATTTGGAGTTCCTATTCCCTATTCCCCATTCCCCATTCCCCATTCCCAAAAAACAAGAACGAAAGTACCTCATCCTAATGAAAAACGCTATATATGAGTTTACCTAAAAAACTACTTAACTCGTCCATACCCTGGTTTAGCATTGGCATAACTACTATCTTTTGCTGCTCAATTATTCTGCGATTTTGGGGACTGGGTAGATTTAATGACTTGGTATTCGACGAAGTTTATTATGCTAAATTTTCTAACAACTACTTGATTGGTAAACAATTTTTCAATGCCCATCCCCCTCTGAGCCAGTATATCATCGCCATTGGGATGTGGATTGGCTCTCACTTACCTTTTGGACAGGATACAGTCAACGGTTTAACTGGCTCCCTGCGCTCTACCTGGAGTTACCGCTGGCTGAATGCTCTGACTGGTTCATTTATTCCTCTAGTAGTTGCAGCAGTTGCCTATCAACTCAATCACCGTCGCAGTTATGCCTTGATTGCCGCCCTCTTTGCTGCGGCAGATGGTCTATTTTTAGTAGAATCCCGCTATGCCCTAAACAACGTCTACCTAGTTATTTTAGGACTACTAGGTCAGTTGTTTTTCCTGCTAGCACTAAATCAACAAGCAGGAAAACGCTGGATGATGTTGATATTATCGGGAATCTTCTTTGGCGCTTCAGCAACGATTAAGTGGAATGGCTTGTGGTTTCTGCTGGGTCTATATTTAGTATGGGCAACTGCTTGGGTTTTGCGATCGCTCAGAAAAAGGGTAGCCTCTCAATCTAGAAATAATTATATCTCTGCTCGTCCCCAGCTGAGTCAGACTCTGTTAGTACCAACTCCTGAAGAGCAACAACGATTGCCTTCCTTGTCATCCCTACGCAACAATCCTCTAGCAAATTTAACCCAACTGAATCTCTGGCACATTGTCCTCAGTTTCGGTATTATTCCATTGCTCACCTACAGACTACTCTGGATTCCTCACCTCATAATGAATCCTAGTCCCGGATTTTGGGAAGCGCAAGTCAAGATTTTGTCCTTCCATGAAAAGATTGGTAGTAGCTCTGAGGTACATCCTTACTGTTCTAAATGGTACACCTTCCCCTGGATGTGGCGTCCCGTTGCCTATTTCTATGACACTGCACTTAATACTACTGAGCCAGTGCCATTGCACCCCCCCTTACCTCGGGGCGTGGGACAAGTGGTTTATGATGTCCATGCTATGGGTAACCCCTGTTTGTGGTGGCTATCGACAGCGGCAATAATTGTACTCCTGTTGCTATTAGTTCAACGCTTTTTAGAAGGAGTCGGCTGGAAAATTCCTCTTACTCCCTACACAGGGATTGCTCTCTACTTATTTCTTAACTGGTTAGCAAACTTATTGCCTTGGATGAGAGTAACTCGTTGCACTTTTCTGTACCATTACATGGGAGCATCAGTATTTTCTGGTTTGGCTCTAGCTTGGTTAGTGGATTGTTGGTTATCTAGTCAACTATCTCAGCACAAAAGTGCTGGTGCTACAGTAATTTTGGTAATTCTGTTAGCTTTTGTGTTTTGGTTACCAATCTACTTAGGTTTACCTTTATCTCCTGAAACATATCAACTGCGGATGTGGTTCCGCTCCTGGGTTTAATCTTTTAAGAAACACTCTGGCTAATTGCTAATTGCTAATTGCTAATTGCTTTTAAGAAACAAGGCAGTCGAAATGAAAAATTTTTCATTTCTAGAACTTACGCACTCAGCTGTGATACTCAACGTAAGAAAAGCATCTCAAGCGACTGGAGATCCTTCGCTATCGCTCAGGATGACAGAATTGCGTTAGGGTGCGTAAGTCCTAATTTCGACTGCTCTCTGCCTTCTGCGCTCTGCCTTCTGCTATGATATTTGTATCTGCCTTAGTACTTGTGCAATCACATCTCTTGGTACTTGATCTGTTACACTTACTTGACCAATCTTAGAGGGTAAGACAAATCGTACCTTCCCATCCTTGACTTTCTTATCCGTTTGCAAGGTATCAATAATCGCTTCAATATCCAGTTCAGCTGGGAGCTGAGTGGGTAATCCCGCTTTTTTAATCAAGGCATCTTGACGTTGAGCCTCATCTTGTTGCCATAGCTGAAGTTTAACCGCAATTTGACCTGCTGCCACCATCCCGATTGCTACAGCTTCTCCGTGATTAACTGACTTGTAGCCAGTTAAACTTTCTACTGCATGACCAATAGTGTGACCATAGTTCAGAATAGCCCTTAATCCGGCTTCTTTCTCATCTTGACTAACGACATCAGCTTTAGCTTGGCAGGAGCGAGTGAGGATAGTCAATAACAAATCTTCATCTAGGTAGCGCCATTGATCAAGGCGCTTAGATGCCTCAAGCTTAGCAAATAGTTCGGCATCCCAGATAATGCCATACTTAATCACCTCTGCCATTCCCGCACGCAACTCTCGTGGCGGCAATGTCTTGAGTACTAAAGGATCAATTAAGACAAATCGCGGTTGATGAAAAGCACCAATCAAGTTTTTGCCTTGGGGATGGTTGACACCAGTTTTGCCGCCAATTGAGGCATCTACCATTGCTAATAGAGAGGTGGGGACTTGTACAAAGTTAATTCCTCTTAACCAAGTAGCTGCGGCAAAGCCCGTCATATCACCTATGACTCCACCTCCTAAAGCTACCATAGTCGAGGAACGCTCTAAGCGTTGTTCCAAGGCAACATCATAGATTTTTTGGATCGATTTGACAGTTTTGTAGCGCTCACCCACTGGGAGGGTGCAGCTAAATACCTCATATCCTACTAATTTAAGAGCCGCGATCGCTCTTTCTCCGTATCGTCGAAAAATTGCTGGGTTAGATACGACTAAAACTTTCTTACCCAGTTTGAGGCGGCTCATCCAAACTCCCAAATCATCTAAACCCCCTGCTGGCTTCTCCTCTGCGGTTTTATCCTTGGCGATACTGGTTTCAGCAAGCCGCTTGGCGATCGCGATATCATAAGATTTTTGCGGTATACTAACACGAATAACAGAATTCATTGCCAAGCCCTTTTAAAAAACACTTTGGGCTGTATTCTAGCCCACGAAATGATTCAATGTAGTTGTATAAGTTTTTGTGGAGAAAGATAAATGTCTGGAGTAGTTGCTTACTTTTTAATCCTAGGTACTGCCACAGGGGTTGCTCTGGGGCTATTTTTTGGTCTGAAGGCTGTCAAGTTGATCTAAGAGTGACACTTAGATCATCCCGCAGCTGGGAAAACTTCAACAAGCCCTATCTAGGGCTTGCTGAACAAGTGTGGAAGCTATACCAGAATTGGGTTTCAAGGATTTTTCGGAGAAATAAGTGCAAGGAAATTATACCTTTTGGCTCAAAAAGCTTGCACAATGGAAAAAATCTGGGAGCTAATCGAGGGGTCATTCACTCATTACTCATTACTCATTACTCATTACTTCAAAAGCCGAATCAATCGACTTATTCAGCAAACCCTCATTAGTCTAGATCGACCACTAGTGCAGTGCGGCAGAAGTAACTGACCAGTGAGAGAGTGATAGAATCCTTACTCTATAAGCATTCTTAATTCTTAATTCTTAATTCTTAATTCCGCGCAGCGGCACTACTCCTCTCTATCAGCAAAATTGACTTTCTCGTAAATATCTTTCAAATGAATTTGAAACTTGACAGAACTTAACTCCAGAACTCCCTCTGTCAATTCCTGCTCAGTTAATAACCATTGACCATCAGGATTTTTGGCATACTGCATAACATGATATTTGGTTTGGTCAATCAATATATATTCTTTAAACTCCGGAATTGACCGATAGTAAATAAATTTATCTCCTAAATCGTAATTTTTAGTTGATTTTGATAATACTTCAACAATCAATAAGGGATTGGTTACCGTAGTTGTCCCTGTTCCTGTATAAATCGGTTCTCCTTCAATTACCATCACATCAGGATAAGTGTATTGACGATAACGAGGTATCCATAACCGTACATCACCTATATAGATATCGTAATTCTTCCCTCTTAAACCAAACTTCAAGTTGGCGGCAAAATTCAAAGCAATCTTATTATGGTTAGTAGTGCCACCTGTCATTGGTACAATTTTCCCATCGCGATATTCATTCTTGTACTTAGCTTTATCCTCTAGTTCTAAGTATTCTTGTGGCGTGTAGTAGCGTTTTTGTGTTTGTAATTGCATAGGTTTTAGGTTTTAGGTTTTAATCATAAACTCGACCTTTCCAGCTACCACCTCGCCCTTGCCAGTGGCGTAGTGCTGAGTCTAAAGTCATTAAATTGTAGAGAAAAGCGATCGCGGGTAGGCAAAAAGCTAACAGAGGGGAACATTTATATAATCGTAGGGTTGGTAAGTAAGCTCCAGCCATCAGTAACCAACTAGCAAAACCTGCGATCGCTATTAGCCAATTTCCGATTAAAGCACCGAAGATGGCAGCTATAGGAGGAACCAGGTAAATTAGAGTCATTCCCAACACGGTTCCTATTAATAATAAAGGGGAATAATTGAGCTGGTAAAAAGCAGTACGGGCAACCATATCCCAGATACTAGCTAGAGAAGGATAGGGTCGCAAGCTGCGGGTAGACTCAGTTAATCCCAGCCAAATGGCAGTAGGGGGAGAAGGGTGAGCGAAATTTTGGGTGGAATTTCCATTCTCCGCGTCTCCGTGTCTCCGCGTCTCCGCGTCTGTTTGCTCGTTTCCCCAACCCTTTTTTCGTTCACCCGGGGGAGAAAGTTGTGATTGAATGCTAGATTTAACTGCTGTGGCTAAGGCACAATCATCAATTAACGCTTGACGCACTACCTGAAGTCCACCAATACGGTTTAAAGCCTGACGGCGAATCAAGATACAACCTCCAGCAGCAGCGGCAGTGGAGTTAGTAGAATCATTTACCAAGGGAAAAGGATAGAGCTTTTGAAAGAAAAAGACGAAGGCAGGAATCAGGAGCTGTTCCCAAAAACTCTGACACCGCAATAGCACCATTAAAGAAACCAAATCCAGCTGCTGTGTTTCTGCTTTAGTAATTAGCTCCCGCAGATTAGTACTATCATGCTCAATATCCGCATCAGTAAGCAGAAAGTAGTCTGGTGGTTGTGTTTGCTCTGGGTGAACGAAATATGAGGTGGGATTTTCATTCTCCGCGTCTCCGCGTCTCCGCGTATCCGTGTCTGCTGACTCATTGCCCCACGCTTTTTTTCGCTCACCCGTTTGCTCTTGTGCATGGCGAATCCCTTGCTCCAGAGCCCAGAGTTTTCCTGTCCAACCAGCGGGTAATGGTTGAGCGGATATAACTTGCAATTGTTGGGGTTGTTTGCTTTCCTGGGCGACCTTCTGAGCAACTTCAGCTGTACCATCAGTACTGTGATCATCTACAAGGAGTACTGAAAAAGAACCAGGATAGTCTTGAGTAAAAAGCGATCGCAAAGTGATTGGTAGCAATTCGGCTTCGTTACGAGCAGGAATGACAGCACAAACCTTAGGCCATAATTCCAATTCGGTTGCCTGAATATCTAAGCGCTGATTTGCTCGCCAAAACTGACCCCTAAAACCCAATAACCCGAGCCAAATTACTAAAGATAGGACGGTAATTCCTAGTACACTTGCATTCATAAATCTTTTTCCCAATGCCCAAACTTAGCTTTAGTGCGATCGCTATTCGTCGCCATATCGGGACTCTGGTACTTACCTTAGCAGTAATTGTTCTAGGGGTATTTTCCCTTTTCCAGTTACCAGTAGATTTATTACCCTCGATTACTTATCCTCGCATTGCTGTAAGGTTGGATGCTCCAGGAGTCTCTCCGGAGGTGGCAGTAGAGGAGGTGACGAAACCTTTGGAGGAAGTTCTCGCTGCTACCGAGGGAGTAGTACAAATTTATTCAGAAACCCGTGAAGGAAGAGTGAGTGTAGATTTGTTCTTCCAACCAGGGGGAGATATTGACCAAGCACTAAACGATGCTACTGCTACTTTTAACCGCTCTCAAGGTACTCTACCAGATATTGTTGATCAGCCGCGCTTGTTTAAATTTGACCCTTCTCAGCTGCCAGTATATGAACTGGCTCTGAAATCTGCTTCTTTACAGGATGTCAATTTACGGGTATTTGCTGATGAAGAACTCAACCGCGAACTTAGTGTTCTACCAGGGGTAGCCTCTGTTAATGTTGCTGGTGGTGTTACTGAAGAAGTGCAGGTACGAATTGACCCCTATCGTTTACAAGCTCTAGGGATTAGTTTAACCGATGTTCTAAATGCCTTGGCAGAGCGCAATCAAGATGTGGCGGGAGGAAGGATACGTGGGGGAGATACGGAACCTTTAACTCGTACGGTAGGACGTTTCGAGAATGCCGAGGAAATTCGTAATCTCTCTTTTGAGGTAGAAGGAACAGCTACAGAAGCACAATCCCAAATTTCTAGTTCCCTATCCCGAATTGTCTATCTAAGGGACTTTGCTGAAGTAATTGATGGTACTGAAGAACAACGAGTGTTTGTTTTTCTGAATGGGGAATCAGCCGTTAAAGTAAGTATTCAGAAACAGCCGGATGCCAACACAGTAGCAGTGGTAGATGGTATCAAACGACGCCTTGAACAACTGCGACAGTCAGAAGTAATTCCCTCAGATATGGAACTGCTTCCCACTTCGGATGAATCAATATTTATCCGCAACTCCATTGCTAATGTCGTTAGTGCTGGTTTGATTGGTACCATTCTAGCTGCGATCGCAGTTTTACTGTTCCTTGGCTCGTTGCGTCAAACTTTAATTATCGTCCTAGCAATTCCCCTAGCAACTTTAACGGCTTTGGTATTAATGCAGCTGTTTGGTTTATCCCTCAATGTCTTCAGTTTAGGAGGTTTGGCATTAGGTGTAGGGATTGTTGTCGATAACGCGATCGTTATGCTCGAAAACATTGCCAAAGGTTTTGCTGGAGAGGATTGGGAGACGCGGGAATTGGGAGCTGGGGGAGCTGGGGAGCTGGGGAAGACAAGGGAGAAATTCCCAATTCCCAATTCCCAATTCCCAATTCCCGATTCCCGATTCCCAATTCCCAATTCCCAATTCCCAATTCCCAATTCCCAATTCCCAATTCCCAATTCCCAATTCCCAATTCCCAATTCCCAATTCCCAATTCCCGATTCCCAATTCCCAATTCCCGATTCCCAATTCCCAATTCCCGATTCCCAATTCCCAATTCCCAATTCCCAATTCCCAATTCCCAATTCCCAATTCCCAATAACCCAAGCAGAACAAAGTAGTAGAGAAGTAGAATCAGCTCTAGTGGCTTCTACTAGTACCAATTTAGTAGTAGTACTTCCGTTTCTATTAATTGGTGGCTTTTTCTCGTTGTTGTTCAATGAATTAATTCTCACTATCAGCTTTGCTGTCGCTGCTTCCCTGATAGTTGCCTTGACTGTAGTGCCGATGTTGGCTTCACGGTTGTTAGCATTAAATTGGTCTAGTGGCCTGGATAAATTTTGGCTGTTGCGACAGTTTAATCGTCGGTTTGAGGCTGCTACCAACGCTTATCAGGGTTTCTTGGGTTGGTTATTAGCTTATCGGTTGATTGTAGTTGTTGCTGCGATGCTGATTCTCGGTGGTGGTAGCTGGTTTTTAGGGGATCAAATTCCTCAAGAGATCCTGCCACAGATTAACACTGGACAAGCCAGGTTATTTGCTCAATTTCCTTCTGGAACTACTCTGGAAACTAACCGGAAGGTAATGACTATTGTTGATGAGATTATCCAGGAACAGCCGGAGAGTGAGTACGTTTTTACTACCTCCGGAGGCTTTCTGTTTAACAGGAGTACGATCGAAAACAGCTTACGTGGTTCTAGTAATATCACCCTCAAACCTGGTAGTGATGTTGAGGCTTTCGTTGAACGAGTTTCTCAGGAGTTCAACAAGCTCAATTTAGTTGGGATTCGCCTACGGATCTTTCCTGGTAGAGTGCGGGGTATTATCTTGAGCAACTCACCCCTAAGGGGAGCAGATTTGGATATTACCCTACAGGGAGTGGATGGCCAAAAACTAGCAGCAGCGGGACGTCAAGTACTACAAGCCTTAGATGAACGAGTTACCCTAGCGCGTTTTCGTCCTGATGCGCAACAGAAGCAATCAGAAGTACAGATTAAACCAGATTGGCAACGGGTGGCGCAGTTTGATATAAGTACAGAGGAGATGGGAGAAGCAATTCAGATAGCAATTCAGGGTTCAGTGGCAACGCAGTTGCAAAGAGGCGATCGCTTGGTGGATGTACGGGTACAGTTGCCTGATTCAACTGTACAACGTCCCACGCAGTTAAAGCAGTTACCTTTGTTAGTAAATAATAGCCGCCAAATTCGCTTGGGAGATGTGGCAACTATTGATAAAGGTAAGGCTCCTGGTGAAATTCAGCGGATTAACCAGCGGCAGGTTTTTTTAATTGCCGGGAATCTTAGTGAGGGAGCGACTCTGAGTGAGGCAACTGAGGAAGTAAATACTGTGTTGGCAGATTTGGAGTTACCCGATGGTATTAGCCTGTTACCTAGTTCCACCGCCGAAACTAATCGGCAGTTGCAAAACTCTCTGAAAATGCTGGGAGGCTTAGCGGCATTTTTAGTGTTTGTGGTCATGGCTGTACAGTATAACTCCCTAATTGACCCCCTAGTTATTATGCTCACCGTACCCTTGGCTCTAGCTGGGGGGATTTTGGGACTTTATCTTACCCAAACTGCGATCGGAGCAACGGTGTTAGTAGGTGCAGTTTTACTAGTAGGGATTGTCGTTAACAATGCCATTATTATGGTGGAATTAGCAAATCAGATTTACAGCAGGGAGGGAGTTGATCGTAAGATAGCAATTTTAAAAGCTGCTCCCCAACGCCTGCGACCAATTTTGATGACGACAATTACTACTGTTTTAGGCTTGTTTCCTCTAGCTTTAGGTATTGGTGAGGGTTCGGAGTTTCTGCAACCTTTGGGTGTAGTGGTGTTTTCTGGTTTATCTCTAGCAACCTTATTGACGCTGTTTATTATTCCCTGTTTCTATGTTCTCTTACACAATTTGATAGAAGGTAAGAAGCCAGCTGCAAGAAGGCAGGAGGCAGGAGGCTCCGAGGCAGAAGGCAGAAGGTAAGTAGGGCTTGCTGAATAAGTCGTAATTTTCTGGTTTTGAAGTAATAAGTAATAAGTAATAAGTAATAAGTAATAAGTAATAAGTAATAAGTAAAGAGTGTACTATCGCTTGCTGCGCAACTCTTTGAGGCAATTAATTGAAGTGAAAGTAGCTCTTAAAAATCTGCTTACTTTTACCTCATATTCGGAATTTAAGCGGGTGTTTCCCTACGATGGTGCAAGGAAATTGTCTCGATGGGCTCAAAAACCTTGGACTTTTTGGGGCAAAAAAATGATTAAAAGCCTTGTCTGGTATTGCTTCCACACTTATTCAGCAAGCCCTAAGTAAAAAGTGGGTTTCAATCCCTGATAGGGATTCATTTCGATTGGAACCCCTCTCACCAAAAGGCTAAGAATATGGTAACTCAGTTTCAATCCCTGATAGGGATTCAATTTGATTGGAACGTTTTTTCCCCAGGTGGAAAACTAATTTACCACCGTTTCAATCCCTGATAGGGATTCAATTTGATTGGAACATTGGAACACCCCAGGCGAAGGGCTGTGATTTGCTGAGAAATGTTTCAATCCCTGATAGGGATTCAATTTGATTGGAACAATTCCATGAGTCCTTGGCAAGGTTAAGCATATCGGTTTCAATCCCTGATAGGGATTCAATTTGATTGGAACCATTGTCTCATCTCCACTCCCGACTACAGCCAACAGTTTCAATCCCTGATAGGGATTCAATTTGATTGGAACCGCAGCCGGTTGAAAAGCTTACTGTGTTTAGTTTTCAAGGTTCACTTGCGACTACCGGCTCAGATTCTAGCATTCTAGAACTGAAATTTGCAACAGGGCAGTGAGATAATTCGCCAAAAACCTTTCATCGCAAGCGTTTTAAGAGTTGCGACTACCTCTTCATGGGGTGAAACGCTTCAAACTCTTAGGTGACAGGGGATGTAGCCAAAAAAGTTCTCATCCGTCAAAAAACACCTACAGGTAGACGCAATTCAACTGCTAGGCATCTAAGTTTATATAGGAGAGGACAGCAGAGGAGCACCCGTGTCAACTTAAGCTAGAGATAGGTGATAGTGAAGCATCACCAGCCGTTTGGAGATCCTTCGCTATCGCTCAGGATGACATAATTCCGTTACCGTGCATAAGTCCTAGATTTTTGATACGAATGATAAATTTATACAGATGGGATGCTCGCAGTGGAATAAGTAGGTTGGGTGGAACGAAGTGAAACCCAACGGAATATGCTTCGATGTTGGGTTACGCTATCGCTACACCCAACCTACCTATTCCTTGATTTTAGCTGTGTCGCGCCAGTAGGTACAATCATTGTCAAAAATTGCCTTATTAACCTTTTGTGGTAAGCAGTTACATTAGCAATTCTCCATTCCCCATTCTGAGGCAAGTAATTGAAAAATATCCCCTATTTAAACCTGAAACAATCTTATCAAGATTCCCAACAAATCCTCAACGCAATTGCTGGAGTAGTTGAATCTGGTTGGTATATTTTAGGTCGCCAGGTTGAAGATTTTGAAGCAAAGTTCGCTAATTTTTGCCAAGCTCAATATTGTGTTGGTGTTGGTAACGGCCTCGATGCACTTCGTTTAATCCTGTGTGCTTATGATATAGGAAATGGGGATGAAGTAATTGTCCCAGCTAATACCTATATCGCTACTATTTTGGCAATTACCCAAGTTGGTGCTATTCCCGTCTTAGTAGAACCCAGCTTGGATACTCTTAATCTTGACCCAGAACAAGTAAATTCTGCTATTTCTGCTCGAACTAAAGCCATTATGGCAGTTCACCTGTATGGTTTGCCAGCTCCAATGGCAGAATTACAGCTTATCGCCCAACAGCATAACTTACTACTGTTTGATGACTGCGCTCAAGCCCACGGTGCAGTTGTCAATGGTAAGAAAGTAGGTTCCTGGGGTAATGCCAGTGGCTTCAGCTTTTTTCCGACAAAGAATCTAGGTTGCTTGGGGGATGGAGGAGCAGTAACAACTGCTGACCCAGAGATTGCTGATAAAATTAGGCTGCTGAGAAACTATGGCTCTGGTCAAAAGTATTATAACCAGGTGGCAGGTTGGAATAGTAGACTTGATGAGATGCAAGCTGCGATTTTGCTAGCAAGGCTGACTGAGCTGGATGCTAGGAATGAAGCAAGAAGAAGATTAGCTAGAAGATATGTTGAAGGTCTGAGTGACCTACCTGTGACCAGCTTGCCCTATAATCCCCATGCTGTGTATCATATATTTCCCATTTTAGCCCCTGAGCGAGATGCTTTGGGGAGCTTTTTGAAGGAGCGAGGGGTAGGGACAATTATTCACTATCCCGTGCCACCGCACCAACAAAAATGCTATAAACATCAAGATTGGGCTGCAGTTTCTCTACCAATCACCGAGATGATTGCTAAGCAAGAGTTAAGTTTACCCCTGTATCCGGGTTTAACTGATGAGCTGCAAGACTATGTAATTAACCAAATCAAGTCCTTTTATGCTCAGTGATAATCTAATCATTCAATTCCCGAAAATTGGTTCTGAACCAGAGGGTTATCTCTCCATTGCTGAGGTAGGAAAAACTTGCCCTTTCCCGATCCAAAGGACTTACTGGATATATGATTGTCCAGAGTTGATGAAGCGAGGTGGTCACGCTCACCATAATAATTTACATCAGATACTAATATGTGTGGCTGGTCAAGTAGAGGTGGTACTATTTGATGGTTTTGATAAAAAAGCTTTTACCCTCAATAATCCCACTATCGGGCTACATCAACCACCCTTAGTCTGGGGGGATTTAATTTACCAGCAGAACTCAGTATTACTAGTTCTAGCATCGAAACTTTATGCAGCTGAAGATTATCTCAGAGATTATCAAGAATTTATCGAGATTGCCCGCTCGGCAATGAGTAATGAGTAATGAGTAATGAGTAATGAGTAATGAGTAATGAGTAATGAGTAATGAGTAATGAGTAATGAGTAATGAGTAATGAGTAATGAGTAATGAGTAATGAGTAATGAGTTAAGAATTCATTAGGGATTTCCCGGTTAAAGTGCAAGGTTTTTGAGTTTATCGATACAAGCTATCAGAAAAATGGGGTGCGATCGCACTGTTGCTTGTTTAAGAGCAATAATTAGAGATATTGAGTTGAGCGTTGCAGAGTTTGTAGAACTTCTTTAGCGGTCAGCCTTGCGATCGTGATTATTTTTTGATATTATTTTTTCATAATGGTAAAAGTGTGCGCCCATATATAAAGTGATACTCCTGGTATCAAGTCCGCTTCAGCATAGTACCGCAGCAATCGCACTATTGCATTGAATTTGATGTAATGAGGGAAGATTCGGATGTTGGGTTTCGCCGATGTTTGTTTCGGGTAAAACGGTGATGAATACCTGCGGCTCCACCCAACCTACAAGAAAAAGCGATCGCACTGCTTCAAGCAGATCCAGACTACAAGTTGACGTGCGGAATGTGAGCTACAATCTGTATCAAAAGGTTTTGTTTGTCCATTAAGGTAACTGGAATGATAACGCTAACATCGACCCAGGAGCAGATTGTGGAAGATAAACTGACAACAGGACAGTATACCAGTGCCGAGGAAGTAATTGATTTAGCGCTGGAGTTGTTGCAGTTTCTGGATGCAGAGTCTCTGGCTTGGTTGAAACAAACTCAGCAAAAAATACGGGTTGGTCTGGAAGAGTTAGAGCGGAAAGAGGGTGTTGATGGAGCGATTGTGATGGAACAGCTGCTGCAGCGGTTTCAAGATGCTCGTCAAGGTAAGCACTGATGAACTTTATTCTAGCCCCTTCAGCGATCGCAGATTTAAAAGAAATTTCAGACTATTTTTTACAGAAGAATGTGGAAGCAGGAGAGCAGCTGTTCCAAAAATTTAATAAGCGATTTGAGTCCTTAACTCGTTTTCCAAAACTGGGTAAACCCTACCCCAAACTTCACCCTGAAATTCGTGGTCTACTGGAGCAGAACTATATCATTTTCTACCGTATCTCGTCCGAATCAGTGGAAATTGTCCGTATTGTTGATGCTCGTCGTAACTTGTTGGAACTCTTCAAAGAAGAGCGTTAGCGCGATCAAGTCTGGGTAAAATTAAATTCCCCTACCAAAAGCAACGCTAAGCCTTGCGATCGCGATTATTTTTTGATATCATTTTTTCATAATGGTAAAAGTGTGCGCCCATATATAAAGTGATACTTCTCGTATCAATTCCGCCTCACCGTAGTAGCGCAGCGCTCCTACTAAAATAAGGAATAAGATTACTGAATTATTGTGTAATGTGCGAAAGGATTTGAGCTTATGCCAGTTGCTCTGGATGCAATGCTTGTTATGACACCTGATGTCTGCGGGGGAAGACTACGAATAGACGGAACGAGAATTACGGTTCATCGAATTGCGACTTTGTATAAACAAGGGCAAACAGCAGAAAGCATTGTTCAATCTTATCCGCATTTGTCGTATGCCCAAGTGTATGTCGCCTTAGCCTATTATCATGAAAATCAAGCGGAAATTGATGCTGAGCTGATCGAAATCGATTTAGAGTATGAACGCCTCAAGCAAATGAATCAAGTTCAGGGGAATGCTTGATGAGTGATCTACTTCTGTATGTTGACGAAGATGCCGGAGAACATGCAGTTATCGAAGGTCTTCGAGCGCGAAACATTGATGTTCTTACAACAATTGAGGCAGCGAGATTAGGGAGCAATGATCCTAGTCAACTCGAATTTGCATCAAGTATTGGGCGGTCAATCTATACTTTTAATGTTAGTGATTTTGCCAGATTGCACAACGATTATCTAAGGCAAAATAAGACTCACGCTGGCATTATAGTCATTCCAGATCAGCGATATTCAATTGGAGAGAAGGTTCGTTGTTTAGCTAGTTTTATCAGCCGCACAAGTGCCGAGGCAATGGTCAATCGTTTGGAGTTCCTATAGCTCTACTACAAGGTATCAGAAAAATGAGGTGTAATCAGTGCCAGCTGTTGCCGAAAGCGATCGCACTATTGCATTGAATTTGATATCGTGAGGGAAGATTCGGATGTTGGGTTTCGCCGATGTTTGTTTCGGGTAAAACGGTGATGAATACCTGCTGCTCCACCCAACCTACAAGAAAAAGCGATCGCACTGAGATTTCCTTTAATAATTCTGCTAGCTAGCATCTTGCGGTAAAAATTGTAGGGGCGTATTGCATACGCCCAATGATTGTATACGCCCAATGATCTACGTCCTTATGCGATCGCAATTTGTAGGTTGGGTGGAGCTTTCGCGTAACCCAATGAGGATAAGATACCGTAGGGGCGGGTTCACCAACCATCAAACAAATTGACAAGCCAATATTATAAACCCGCTCCGGTTGAATCAGGATCATCACTCCCAGATGCCGGGGCGGGTTTGGTTAAATTATCGCTTCTTAGGAAGATATTTGGTGAACCCGCCCCTACAAATTTACTTGCGATCGCAACTACAAATCGTGACATACAGCGGTTCCCGCTGCAATGAGGTACACCTGAATCAGTTGTCAAAATTGGATAGATTTCTTCCTCGTCGTTTTTACTGTACCTCGTAACAGCGGGAACCGCTGTAATACCAACCATTCTCGACAAAGTGCTAAATTAAATTGCCATTTGTAGGTTGGGTGGAGCGGAGCGCAACCCAACAGCAGAAGGTTTGCGTTGGTTTGAGCTGATTTTATTGTTGGTTAAAGCTTGTAATTTGCGATCGCTTATATTAGTGAATTTGACGTAGTAAGGGAAGATTCGGATGTTGGGTTTCGCCGATGTTAGTTTTGGGTAAAGCTGCGATGAATACCTGTGGCTCCACCCAACCTACAAGAAAAAGCTCCACACTTAGGGATAAAGCGTTGCGAGAATAATCCGACTTTTCGGACTTTATGAGCCGACTTTTCCGACTGACGGGGTTAGGTGAAATGAGTGAAGATTGAAGCATGAAAAGGATTCGGTTTAAAAAATAGTAACAGAATCTAATTCTCAGCCGGATAAATACTGCGATAAAGGTAGTATATATTCGGTTAATAAGCAACAAGTAAACCTGGTCAGCTATATACACTATAGAGGAAATACAATGCCTATAACAGTAAATACTGGTGAAATTCTTCAGTGCAACCAAACTGATAATATCAGAACTCGTGGGTGCGATCCTTGTGTTGGTTTGATAGTAATATACGTAAATGAAAATAATGCTATAAAAAAGTGTGCTCACTTTAGTGTTAACGATCCTGATAATATATTACAAAATGCAGACCAAAATACAATAAATCAAGTTTTAAATCCTATTTTAGAGGAATTCTTCCCTCTTGCAGGTATCCATTTTCAAAACACCCATTTTGAAAACATCCATGCAGTTGGATTTACTTGGGGAGGAGGTGCTGAGGGACAGGGAAGTAATTTTATCTTTAATCGTCTCAGAGGTTATTTCTCTGAAGAAAATATAGTAATTGAGAGAGAGAACATAGATAATATAACTACTCATGGTTTAAATATTCAAATAGGATATCAAAATGCATTCAATCCTCCAGATTGGCCTTGGACAAATGACCCTGCAAATAATCATGATGCACAGTTAAATTTGGAAAATGACCCTGCAAATAATCATGATGCATAGTTAAACTTGTAATAGATCGCAATTTCCAGGTTGGGTCATCTATTTGCACCTACCCAACCTAAAACCTCGTCTCATACTCCACAATCGCTCTGTGATCCTCAGAAAAATCCGTCCCTGCACGTAGCCTCAGGTTCTCATTAAGCCGATAGCGCACATTAAACTGGGGAGGTTCAGAATTAGTCAACTCCTTTAACACAGAAACGGAGAACTTATCAGTAAGATCCACCCCAGCCTCTGCACTCAATCCTAAACCAGAAGCTCGATCCTCATCATCGGTAATTGTCGTCGGGAATAAGCGAAACTCGCTCAAACCAACGGCATCACCGATGATGTTGCTGAAATTACCCAATAGCGCTGTGCCTGCTAAATTGGCTAAACCGAGGGTACTATTTCCCCTACCCAAAGTTTCCACAAAACCACCCCCTAAAAGCACAACAATTTCTGATTCAGTACGGTCTGGATCACTAGTTAGTTGCAGGCTATCATTAAACTGCTCCTCAGTTCCCCTTAAAGACTCCACTAGTTCATTAGCAGGTCCTTGTACTTTAGCTTCGATACGAACAGTTTGGGTACTACCAAAATTGTTTAGTGTCGAGTCGTCACTAATCTCCGTAGAAAGATTACCCACCGAAGCAGTACTGCCTAAACGGCGCAATTTGTTGGTTTCTTGTACCGAAGCTATCAACTGTACATCCAAATCTGGGTTAAATCCCTGATTAGGAGTAAATATAGCCGTATTTTCGTAACCTCTATCCAACCGGAATTGGGTAGTAAATAAATTCACTTGACCCCTTTCTAAGGTAATGATACCTTGAGGACTAATATTATTAAGAGAGCCGTTGAGAGTTAGGTCACCTACAGCCAGGAAATTCAACAGAGGATCCTGCCTAATTTGGATATTTCTAGTCAAAGCGAGGTTTAAGTCATCAAACTCGATAGGAGAGTTAGTTTCAGAATCCTTAGTACTACTACCACTACCTTGCTGACGCTCTCCTGCTAGTTTTACTTGACCATCAAACAGCGTCAAATCTCCTCTAATTTGGGGTTTTGTAGCAGTACCAGCTACCTCAACTTCCCCTTGAACCCCACCGCTATAAATACCCTTGAGGTTGATGTCTAATTCCCCAATATTTACAGTTAGGGGATTTTCCTGGAGAGTAGGTTGATTAATCGGAATAGTTCCCAAAGCAGTAATCGTACCGCCACCATACTTACCCTCCAAATCCAAAACCTCAATGCGGTCAAAGTTGAAGACTACATTACCAGTAACATCAGTTAAAGGTTCAGGAAGAGCTTGAGCTTTAATCGTAGCATTGTTAACCGATGCCGTACCTTTAGCTATCAAGGCTTCAGTTTGATTATTTTCTTGATCATAAATACCATTAATAGCTAACTCCACATCTCCAGTACCTTCCCCATTAACCCAGGCAACTTGACGTCCCACCAGCAGGTTTAACAGAGCTAATCCTTCGTTTTCTACATCAATATTGAGGCTCAGGTTCTTAGATTCCGGCTCTACAGTAGCAACAGGTAACTTATAGGGAATACTACCTTCAATGCTGAGGGGTTCCGCATCAGCAACTAGACGAATCGTACTACCAAAATTGAGGCGAGCGTTGCTGTAGTTAAAGCCTCCCTTAACTTCTTCCACATCTTGTTGATTTAAGGTAGCATCACTAATTCTCAATTCCCCCCTAGCTTGGGGATTACTAATACCACCAGAAAGGGTAGCAGTAGCATTGATTAAGCCGCCAAAACCGACAGCAGGAGGTAAATCCACAAATTCTTGGATTAATCCCCGCACCTGAGCAACCGGTATATTGCGTAGTTGTAACTGACCAGATTGATCTTCACCCCCAATGCTACCAGAGAAGCTGGCTAAACCTTCTCCGGATTCAAAGCGCAATGGTAGTAAAGTTAGTACACCATTTTCAAAGCCCCCTTTAGCAACCATTGTCTGAGCATTATAGGAACCCCATTGCCAATCTTCCCCTTCCAGAGCAAAATCAGCTTCGATGCCAGCAGCGGGGGAAGCATTGAGATTGACGATACCAGTAAAACTACCCTTGGCTTCAGCAAATTCTGGTAGAGGAGAAGCCTCTTCCCGCTCTTGTCGCTGTTTTTTGAGAAGTTGATCAATTTCCGACAGACGCCGTAATTGATTTTGCAGAGAACTTTCTGGAGAACCCACTGCTACAATATCGATATCAGCCGCTTGGTCGTAACTAGGAAACAAGCCACGACGACTGACATCAGGAAGATCGAAGATTTGCAAAGCAGTGAGGATATCCTGGAGTTCTCCCTTGACTACTTGCAGTGTACCAGCAAATTCCGGACCCCTAGCAGTAGGAAGCAGGTTACCAGCAAGGAGATACTCACGATCCTCTTTTTGGAACTTCCCGTCACTAAGAGCAATCCTGCCATTGGGTTGATAATCTAACCTAGCAGTGAAAATATCCCCTCTAAGAGTACCAAAGATCGGTTTCGCGATCGCAAGATTTCCCTCAATACCATAGTTATTCAAGTTAACGTCTAAATCGCCGGAAAGTTTACCAGAAAGAGGTTGAGAAGCAATTTGAGGGGGAAGGGGTGTGATTTCTTTGAACAGAGCAACAGGGAAATTTGCTGCTTCTACCGACAGTAGCTCTCCTTCCCTATTACCCGTAGCTATAGCCTCACCCTGCTGGATATCAAAGGAAACTGGTTGATAATTGGAGTCAAGAGCAATCCTGATTTGGTCATCGCTGTTGGCTCCTGCTAACTGTAAGTTTACCCTTGTTCCTGGTACTGCATCCACTGTACCAGTCAGTAGGGGGTCAAAATTTAAACCATCGATCGCAAAATTCTTTAAAGCAAGGTCACCATTAACTGTAGGAGTATTAGGAGTACCAACAATCCTACCAGCAAAATCTACTGCACCCCCTACCTGAAGATTAGCTACATTAGAACTGGGAATCGGTAGTTTGGCTAAATTTAAGTCTTTTGCCCTTACCCCCAAATCCAAATTGCTAATGGCTGCCAAAAAGCCTTGATTGGGATTAGTGAGACTATCCAAATTAACCCCAATAAAACCACTAGCCGTTAATCCCGTTGCTTGAGCATTTTGCAGCTGTATCCCTCTACCATTCCAGCGAAACTCCGTAGCCAGAGGTCCTGGAATTACAGCCAATCCTTGACTAAAATTTAGTTTACCCTCTGCACGCAAAGATTGTCCCAATGCCACTGGTGTCAGATTGCGGATACTACCAGCAACCTTAACCCTACCATCCAAATTACCTGCAAGGTCTGGAGAGAAGCGGCTCAACTGAATACCTCTCGGTTCCACCAGTGCCTGCAAGTTACCGTAATTGAGTCTAACATCAGCAGCTCTCAGAGTACCTCCCGCTAGATTCAAGTTACCGCTACCAGTAGCACTGATGGCATTAGGTGAAATTTGGTCAATATTGCCTGAAGCTTGGAATGTACCGTTCAAAGGACCATTAAATTGAGCAGGAAGGTTAGCTGTTAATCCCCCTAACCTTACCCCATCTGCTGCTAGATTAGTCCGCCAACGACCTCTTACTAACTGAAAGTCCGAAGCTCTGAGGGTTCCTCCTGCTATATTCAGACTACCCCTACCAGTAGCATTAATCGTATTAGGTGAGAGCTGAGCCAGATTTCCCGCTGCCTGGAAATTACCACTGAAGGGAACATTGAATTGAGGAGGAATATTGGCTGCTAATCCTCCTAACCTTACCCCATCTGCTGCTAGATTAGTCCGCCAACGCCCTCTTACTAACTGAAAGTCCGAAGCTCTGAGGGTACCTCCGGCGACATTCAGATTACCGCTACCAGTAGCATTAATCGTATTAGGTGAGATTTGATCCAGGTTACCTGCCGCCTGGAAATTACCACTGAAGGGAACATTGAATTGAGGAGGAATGTTGGCTGCTAAGCCTCCTAACCTTACCCCATCTGCTGCTAGATTAGTCCGCCAACGACCTCTTACTAGCTGAAAGTCCGAGGCTCTGAGGGTTCCTCCAGCGACATTCAACCGTCCACTACCAGTAGCATTAATAGTATCGGGTGAGAATTCT
>JAAHGL010000088.1 GCA_010692635.1 Symploca sp. SIO2C1
TCCGTCTGATAACTGTTCAACCATCACCACAGTTGCTTCTACATCTTCAGGATGTACAAACCCAATTAATGGTCGAGCTAAAACTTCTGCTTCTGTATAGCCCAATAAGTCTTCAAAATGGGGATTAATCCGCTTGAGGTAGCCATCAAAGCCTGCAATGCAGAACAAGTCTAGGGATAGATGGAAAAAGAGGTTTAATTGTTCCTCTGCTTGCTGGCGCTCCACCGCTGTAGATAGTACATTACTAATTGCTTGGAGAAAATTGACATCATCTTGGCTGAACTTCCGTTGTTTGGTGGTATGAACACTCAAGACCCCAAAAGGGCTCTCCTTGCCCTGAATAACAACACTCATGCCACTAACTACATCATGTTGGTGCAGCAAAGACGAACCACCGAAGCGATTTTCTGTCTGCAAGTCACTGACAACTACCTGCTCAGATGAATGGAGGGTATAAGCTGATTGAGAGTCTTTATCGGCTCTTACTATGGACTGCCCAATCGCACCTTTTTGCCAGCCGAATCCTGCTACTAATCTGAAGGAATCCAAGTTTGACAAAAATTCTGCAACCTTACAGTATTCTACATCTAGGATTCGGGCTGCTAGGTTCACCGCCTCCTTTATTAAGCTGTCCAGTTCCATCTCTGCCAAAGCTCGCTGGCCTAATTCGGCTATTGCTTCCTGCTGATGGGCACGGATTCTAAGTTCTGTCTCTGCCTTTTTGCGTTCAATTTCTGCCCGCTTGCGATCGCGAATTTCTGCTAGTAGGATTTCATTAGTTTCTTCAATCTGGTTAGTTCGTTCCTTAACTCGAATTTCTAACTCCTCTCTAGCTACTTCCAACTGCTCTTCTACCCATTTTTTTTCAGTAATATCCCTAGCTACCCAAACAACTGCATCCTCAGAAATTGGGGAAATTTTAGCAGACAACCAAACTGGCTTTTCTCCGTTCACCAATCTGTACTCGAAATTAATTATTTGTTGAGTATCTAAAGCTCGATTAATTTGAGTAAGGTAGTTATAATGGTTCTCCTCATCCCACAATTTATCTAGGGTTTGCTTCACAACATCAGTGCCAGGTTGATACAATTTACCAGGATGGGTGGGAGCAATTTTAATATTTTTTCCTGAGCGATCGCAAATCATGACAACATCAGTCATTGCCTCAAAGAATCCACGAATTTCTGCCTCAGACATCCGTAATTTTTGTTCAGTTAACTGACCATCCCTAACTTTCTGTTCTAGTTCTTTATTAGTAACTTTAAGTTCAATAGCCCGTTCGATAATTAGTCGCTCCAGCTCTCCTTTGAGTTTATTAATTTCTTCTTCAGCTTGCTGACATTCCTTTTGTTCGGCTTCTAGTTGGTATATCTGCTGTTGCAATACCTCAACAGTTCTATAAAGCTCAATCGGGTCAAGGATTTGTAACAAACTTGTTTGGGTGACAAGTCCCAGCAATTCCCCAGCGCTGCCAATCACTACTAAATGCCGCAGATAATCTTGCTGCATCTGTTGATAAGCTACCCAAAGATTGTCCTCCGGATGCAAACAGCCTAAGGGTTTACTCATCACCATTTGGGCTTGAGTATTTCCCAGCTCCAACCCTAGTAACTCAAACCGGACAATATCTTGCTCTGTAATTATGCCTATGGGAATTGGGAATTGGGAATTGGGAATTGGGAATTGGGAATTGGGAATTGAGAATTGGGAATTGCTTTCTCTCTTTTCCTTATCTCCGCGTCTCCGTGTCTCCGCGTCTCCACGTCTCCCCATCTCCCCATCCCCCCATTCCCCCATCTCTTCATCTTGGGTAATCACTACACAACTGATTCGATGTTGAGACATCAGTTGCGCTAACTGTAGTAATGAACTCGTGGCTGGGGCATGAATTACCTGAGTCTTCATTACCTGTGCTACAGAACGCCATTTGAGCATCTCGACAGCTTGCAAGGCAGTACGCAGAGTTTGACTGGTGATTGCCCCTATTATTTGTTCTTGGTTATCTAATATTGGTAGATGATGAATTCGATGTTGCCGCAAGATAGACAAGACGGTAAAAACATCCTGAAACTCTACTTGCTTCAGGGTAATCGGTTGCTGTGTCATTACCTCGCCAACTGTAATCTCGGCTAGGCTTTGCCCTGATGCAACTAGCTCAACTATATTCCGCTCTGTAAAAATTCCTACTAGTCTATCTGCTTCAGTTACCAGAACGTAGTTAGTTTGCTCCTGAGGGGAGAAAGTTAATTTATCTGATGCCTTGATCTCACAACAGCTACCCACTGCCGGATTCATCAGAGCCAGAACTTCTAACAATGGACTCTCGGAAGTTACTCTCACAGGAGAGGGCTCTAGCAGTTTTTCTAAGCTGCACGAGTAGATCGGCAAACTGTCAAGTGGCATGGGTAGTAAGCAGAGTATTTTAAAGTTAAACTACCATCTTGGTCTAAATTGCTTTGTGAGTTAGATTGAGGCGCCTTTGTGATCTAAGGTTAATTAAGAGAAGGGCAGAAGGGAAAGATAACTTAAGTCGAAAACGGGTTTATCAAGGCGGATTTGACATAATACAGAATTTTCATCCCTCTTAGGGAAGATTTAAAAACGGTCCACTATTCTAGCATGCAAAATTCCAACATTGACGAACATAACGTTCATGCACAACCTTTTGCTAATGCAGCTTTTGATACTGATGCCTGGTATTATGGACGACAAGAGGCGGTAAGATGTAGAGCACACTACCAGGGAGTTCTGCTATTTAATTTATGCCTAACGCTCAGGTCATTGGTTTAGGGAGATCCGGAATAGCTGCCGCACGGCTACTCAAGCAAATAGGTTGGCAAGTAACAGTAAGCGATTCTGCTAGTGCTGAAAGCTTCGCTTCCCGCTACACTTCAGAAACATCCCCACAACAACAACTTGTTAAAGCCGGAATTACTGTTAAGCTAGGTTATTCCCTAACTCTTGATGCCTCTGACTTACCTCAGTTAATCGTAGTTAGTCCTGGTGTTCCCTGGGATATACCCGTACTTAAAGAAGCAAGGAACCAAGGCATTGAAACCATTGGAGAAGTAGAACTTGCTTGGCGTCATCTCAACTCCTGTCCTTGGGTAGGCATCACTGGTACCAATGGCAAAACTACTACCACAGCTCTCATTGCCGCTATTTTTCAAGCTGCTGGGTTCCATGCTCCCGCCTGTGGCAATATTGGCTATGCAGCCTGCGAGTTAGCTCTCGAAGAGATGGGGAGATGGGGAGATGAGGGAGCTGCGGGAGCTGAGGGAGCTGGGGAGATGGGGAAATGGGGAGACAAGGAAGATAAGGAAGCAATTCCCGATTCCCAATTCCCGATTCCTAATTCCCAATTCCCAATTCCCAATTCCCAATTCCCAATTCCCAATTCCCAATTCCCGATTCCCAATTCCCAATCCTCAATTGATTGGGTGATTGCAGAAATCAGTAGCTACCAAATTGAATCTTCCCAAAATCTTGCTCCTCATATTGGCCTCTGGACAACCTTTACTCCTGATCATCTCAACCGCCACAAGACTTTAGAGAACTACTATCAAATTAAAGCATCTCTACTGCGCCGCTCCAAGATACAGGTAATGAATGGAGATGATCCTTACTTACGCCAATTGGGTAAGGATAATTGGCCTGATGCTTATTGGACAAGTATTCAAGGTAGTAGGAGTGATGATCAACTGCAACCTTGGGTATATATTGAAGACGGCTGGGCGATCGCACAATCAGAACCGATCCTACCAGTAGCATCATTACAGATGGTGGGAAACCATAATCTCCAAAACTTACTAATGGCAATAGCAGTAGCACGGTTAGCAGGAATTGAGAAAGATGCGATCGCAACTGCTATTGCTAATTTCCCTGGTGTTAGCCATCGCTTAGAAAAGATTATCACCTGGCAGGGTATAGATTTTATCAACGACTCTAAAGCTACCAATTACGATGCTGCTCAAGTAGGGTTAGCTTCCGTTGCTAGTCCTGCGATTTTGATTGCTGGGGGTAAAGCGAAAGCTGGTGATGATAGTCATTGGTTGGAAACTATTCAAGCGAAAGCTGCTGCCGTATTACTCATTGGAGAAGCAGCTCCTACCTTTGCTCAACGCTTGCAGCAAATTAACTACGAACGATACGAAATTGTTGAAACTATGGCACGAGCAGTATCTAGGGCAGCAGAACTAGCTCAACAGTATAATGCCAGCGTTGTTCTCCTTTCTCCCGCTTGTGCCAGCTTTGATCAATATCAAAGTTTTGAGCATCGGGGCGATGATTTCCGTCATTTGTGCCAACAAAACCTAGTTAGGGCTTGCTGAATAAGTAACAAGTAACAAGCTAAAATTCTCTTCCCTACTGACTCGGAGACTCGATGTTTCTTCAGAGATTAGCTATTAACCATTAGCTATTAACCATTAGCCATTAGCTTTGAGCGTGTTTCTTCAGAACTCTGTAAGCATTGTTAATTCTTAATTCCGCGCAGGGGTACTAGGCAGGGTCGGGAGTGTAATTTTGTGCCAATTAGATTACATAAAACAACAAAATAATTGCACTTTTCAGCAATTATTCTGGCTATTTTTAACCCCTACAAAGACTTTTTTACTATGAAGTAATATTTTATTTTGTTACTACTATATTGACTAGTAATTTGGATGCATACTACTCTTATTGTCTATAGGGTTCATTTAACTTAATCACTCATGAATATTATCTATACCAATCACTTGGTGTCCTATATCAAGCGTCATTTATTGACTTCTGCTCCTTTTTTGACGCCATTTAAACTACTTAATGCTGCAATCGCGGCTGTGGAGATGCAACTGGGAAAGCTTCATTGCAAATCTCGTCCGATCAATTATCGCATTGACCCTTGTACCGCCTGTAATATTCGTTGTCCTGGTTGCGGTGCTCATCAAGAGAAAACAAAGCGAAAGCGATTACTCAGCCTCAGTGATTTCAAAACAATTATTGATAAGATTAAGCGATTTAGTATTCGCGCAGCACTCTATGACAGTGGTGAACCTCTCCTCAATAAAAATATTTATAAAATGATTGGTTATGCCAGCAATCGAGGTATTGCCACATCCATAAGTACTAATTTTACACTCTTTGAACCTAATAAACATCTTGATGCGCTGATGGAAAGTCGTTTAACTACTCTCCAGCCGGATCTTGATGGTATAACCCAAGAAACTTATGGAAAATATCGAATTGGCGGCAATGTTGAAACTGTTAAAACAGGTATTGAAGCAGTCGTAAAACGTAAAAAAGAGACAGGGGAAAAGTACCCGATTGTAGAACCTCAAATGATCATGTTTGAGCATCTAATGCCGGAAAAGGAGGAGATTGAAACTTACCTCAAACAGGTTGGAGTTGATAAATTTACTTGGAAACCTGACGACTGGGGATTTAATCCTGCCCAGATTAAAGGTGCTCAAAAGAAAAAGGTTTCTAGCCGTTGCATATGGCTCTATTTATCTATGATGATTCGCCCGGATGGAAATGTCTATCCCTGTTGCGGTAAGGGGCTCAATCGATTTGCTTACGGCAACATTCTTGAAGAGTCTCTCGACGAAATTTGGAATAATAAGTACTATCAGTTTTCTAGGAAGTTATTTACACCAGGTCCTGATTTGGAGTTTGATCCTGAAATGGAGAATCTTCCCTGTCACAACTGCAAGCTCTTCCAAAAGGCAAGAGTTATGAAACCCAACCCAGCGATATCAAATCCTGTTGAATAACCATTCTTTCCTGTAGGAGCTGGGGAAGTTGGCAATACTGCTCGGTTAAGAGAAATTATCGGTTAAAAAGCTGGGGGAGAGGGATTAGGGCTTATCAATGGATAATTGATAATTGATAATTGATAATTGATAATTGGTTAATTTGGTCTAAGACCTCTTCATTTATGAAGAAAATAAAAAGAAAATATTTTCCTGAAGTTCAATCCTCTTCTTTCAAGGAGAGGTAATTATCCATTATCCATTGTTCATTATCCATTGTTGAACCGAGCAGTATTGGGATACTCCCAACAATTCTAAATTCCCAATTCCCAATTCCCAAACAACAAACAACAAATAACTAACGTTTCATCGCTCGTTCCATATCTCGTTGATCCTGACGCTTCTTCAAAGTTTCCCGCTTGTCATGCAATTTTTTCCCTTTAGCAAGACCAATCACTACTTTAACTAAGCCTCGCTTAAGGTACATCTTCAAAGGAACCAAGGTTAAACCCTGTTGTTCTACCTTACCAATGAGCTTACGAATTTCTTTTTTGTGCAGTAAGAGTCGGCGGGTGCGACGAGGATCGTGATTAAAATAATCGCTGCTTTTCAGATAAGGAGAGATATGCACATTTAGTAGCCAAGCTTCGCTATTACGAATCAAGGCATATCCGTCTCGCAGGTTGAGTTTACCTTCACGAATTGATTTGACTTCTGTCCCCTTTAGCTCAATCCCCGCCTCATAAGTCTCTAAAATTTCATAGCGGAAACGAGCTTGCCGATTATCACTAATAACTTTATAACCTTCACCCTTATCACTCATGTTGGGAATTTAGAATTTAGAATTTAGAATTTAGAATTGGGAATTGGGAATTGGGAATTGGGAATTGATATGTTTAATTTCTCCTTGTCTCCTTATCTCCCCATCCCCCCATCCCCCTATTTCCCCATCTCCCCATCTCCTTTGCGGGAAGAGAAGAAATTTCAAATTTCTTCCTGTCTACCAGTACTACTGTTACCCGGAGAGGCATCGTAGAGAGCGTCTAATTGTTGGCGAGCATCTTCAACTGTCAATGAGCGCATTACTAAAAGTGGTTCGTTGATTGGTTTGCCAGTTTCATCTAATAGTTCTGGGTGTAGCATAGAGCCAGATCTAGAGTGAGAAGATTGCGATGTTGACTTTCTGGTTGGTGAGTAACGACGCTGGGATTCCATACTTAAGGTAAATAGGTTACGAATTAAGTTGGTGATTGCGAAAAAGGCTATGGCAGTAAAGGCTATAAGATAAATTACGTGTAACATCTCACTCTCCTGTTGACTAAATAGCTTAGTTTGTTAAGTTTTTTGTCTAGATTTTGAAAAGGAATTGCTTTTCTATCTGTGGGTTAATTTAGCTTATCAAATTTGGTCGTCTTCTGAGTTTTGTTGTTCTGTTGACTCTGACTTCAAAGATCGCCACTGCATTGCCACTTGCCAGCACTCACCTACTAACTGATGCCACGGCATCAGAGTTGCTACTTCCAAACCGACTTGACTACCAGTTGCCTGAAAAAGCATCTGGGCTGTATTAACTTCTTGCTGAGCCTGCTTAAGTCGCTCCAGTAACTCTGATTGCCGCTGTTGGCTCAAAAAGGTAATCTCTTCTGATTCTAATAAAGAACGCGATCGCGAAAACCAATATTGAAAATCGTCGAGTAAGGGTGGTAGTAAGCTCTGAAGCAACTCTTTTTCTGAGGGCTGAGGCTGAGACATTGATTTTAAATGGTTTATTTTTTTCAATATTATCTTAACTCTTTTTACATTTCTTAATAAATTGTTGCAATATTTTTAAGGAATTGGGAATTGGGAATTGGGAATTGGGAATGGAGAATGGAGAATTGGGATGTTCGGGACGCTGAGGGCTCAAAGCTAAACAACCTCTGTATCATAGAAGTAGGGAGAATTAAACCCAGACAACCGATCAAAGAAACAGTTGCCGATGTCTAACGCCTTACCGAACGAGCAGCCAGAGAAAATTTATTTGCCCCGCACTAGTGAGTCTGAGTCATTAAAAAAGATTCGTCACACAACCTCCCACGTCATGGCGATGGCAGTACAGAAGCTCTTTCCTGAGGCACAGGTGACTATTGGTCCTTGGATTGAGAATGGTTTTTATTACGACTTTGACAAGCCAGAGCCATTTACCGAGCAGGACTTGAAGACCATTAAAAAAGAGATGGTCAAAATCCTCAAGCGCAAGTTGCCCTTAGTTCGGGAAGAGGTAAGTCGCGAGGAAGCACAACGCCGCATTAAGGAAATTAATGAACCTTACAAGCTAGAAATCCTGGAAGATTTAGAAGACCCGATTACTATCTATTACCTAGGGGATGATTGGTGGGATTTGTGTGCTGGTCCCCATGTGGAAAATACAGGGGAGATTCATCCCAAGGCAATTGATTTAGAAAGTGTAGCTGGTGCTTATTGGCGTGGCGACGAAAATCGGGAGCAGCTTCAGCGTATCTACGGTACTGCTTGGGAGACACCGGAACAGTTGGCGGAATATAAGCGGCGCAAGGAAGAAGCTCTCAAACGGGATCACCGTAAGCTGGGTAAGGAATTGGGATTATTTCTCTTTGCTGACCCTGTAGGACCTGGATTACCGCTGTGGACGCCGAAAGGTACGGTGTTACGCTCTGTACTGGAAGATTTTCTCAAGCAAGAGCAGTTGAAAAGAGGTTATCTGCCAGTAGTAACTCCCCACATTGGTCGAGTAGATTTATTTAAAGTATCTGGTCATTGGCAGAACTATAAAGAAGATATGTTCCCGATGATGGCAGAGGATGAGCAAGCGGCGCTAGCAGAGCAAGGTTTTGTCCTCAAGCCGATGAATTGTCCTTTCCACATTCAGATCTATAAGAATGAATTGCGCTCTTACCGGGAGCTACCGATGCGGTTGGCAGAGTTTGGTACTGTCTATCGTTATGAGCAATCTGGGGAATTGGGAGGCTTGACGCGGGTGCGAGGCTTCACGGTGGATGATTCCCACCTCTTTGTCACCCCAGAACAGTTAGATCAAGAGTTCCTCAGCGTTGTAGACTTAATCCTATCGGTGTTTAAGAGTCTGCAACTGAAGAACTTCCAAGCCAGATTAAGTTTCCGTGACCCTGCTTCTGATAAGTACATTGGTTCTGAAGAAGCTTGGAGCAAGGCAGAAGGGGCAATCCGCCGTGCTGTCCAAACGTTGGGGATGAACTATTTTGAGGCATTAGGGGAAGCGGCATTTTATGGACCGAAGCTAGATTTTATCTTCCACGATGCTCTAGATCGAGAGTGGCAGTTGGGTACAGTACAAGTGGATTACAATTTGCCCGAGCGATTTGAACTGGAGTATGTTGCTGAAGATGGTATCCGCAAACGTCCGGTAATGATTCACCGTGCGCCCTTTGGTTCTTTAGAAAGGTTGATTGGCATTTTGATTGAAGAATATGCTGGGGACTTCCCCTTCTGGTTAGCACCAGTGCAAGCACGGTTGATACCAGTCAGTGAGGTACAGTTACCCTTTGTTAAGGAAGTAGCTCAGAAAATGCGATCGCTCGGTATTAGAGCAGAAGCTGATACTAGTGGAGAACGACTAGGTAAGTCAATTCGCAATGCTGAGAAAGCCAAAATCCCCGTTATGGCAGTAGTGGGAGCTAAAGAAGTGGAAGCCAACACCCTGAGTATTCGTACTCGTGCGGCTGGGGAATTGGGAACAATTGCAGTAGCAGAGGTACTCGAAAAAATGGAAAATGCGATCGCAAATCAGGAGAATTTTTAGGCAAGTAGGGGCGCACCGACGTGCGCCCTTACGCGGAGTTTGATATTACAATGTCAATACGAAATAATGTTGCTTGCGATTTCCATTATTTTTGGATATTATTATTTTATAATGGTAAAATTGTGCGCCCATATATAAAAGTCTGAGAAAACTGCGATCGCACTGGAATAAAAGCATTTCAGTAACAGACCTTCTAGAGAAAATGCAAAATGCGATCGCTAGACAAGAATACATTGCTAGGAACTATTCCTAATGTCTGCTAAGTTGCTTATGATGCTCCCATAATGTGGCAATATCATGGGTTTGGAGTTGGTTAAGTTGCGATCGCCTGCCCCAAATTCAATCCATCAGTTTCTTGTGGAACAGGCATCTTGTGTGGAACAGGCATCTTGCCTGTCATTAGAATAAAGTTATTTTATCGGAATCTCGATCGCAAACTCTGTCCCTTCCCCTGGGGCGGAAATACAACTGAGCCGACCTTTATGATACTCCTCAACAATCTGACGGGCGATCGATAAGCCCAAACCCGTTCCTTTACCTGGAGGTTTGGTGGTAAACATCGGTTCAAAAAGCTGCTGTTTAACTGATTCTGTCAAACCAGGACCATTGTCAATAATCCGAATAACTACCGAGTTGCTGTCAAGTACTTCTGTGTGAATCCGAATAGTTGGGATAGAGAACTGGTTATTTGCTATTACTTGTTTGTTGTTTGTCTGGTTAGTTTCACTACTGTGCAAATCCCCACCATACTGTACACTACTCCTCTGCTGAGATAAGCCATTGTTTGCGTCTTCAGGAACTGTCCTTAGTTGCCGCTGGGCTACAGCAATAGCTAATACTGTTGGGACAGAAGCTTGCTTAGTTTCTAGTTTCCCGTTTCCAGTCCCCAATTCCAAAGCATCGATAGCATTGGCCAAGATATTCATAAATACCTGATTGAGTCGTCCAGGATAGCACTTTACTAAGGGTAATTCACCATAATCTCTAATCACCTCAATAGCAGCAAATTTTTTCTTGGCTTGAAATCTATGCTTCAAAATTAACAGGGTACTATCTAGTCCTTCGTGAAGATCTATTGGTATCTTCTCTACCAGATCTGAGCGGGAGAAATTACGCAAAGCCAGAGAAATATTACTCAGGCGTTCAGTTCCCACTTTCATTGACTGGAGAACTTTGGGCAAATCTTCCAGTAAAAAGTCTGGTTCAACCACCTCCAACTCTTCGCGAATTTCTGGGCAAGGATTGGGATAATACTGCTGATAAAGTTGCAAAATTCTGCTCAGGTCTCGGAAATAGATTTCAGCATGAGTAAGATTGCCAGAGATAAAGCTGACTGGGTTGTTAATTTCATGAGCTACCCCAGCAACTAGTTCACCGAGGGTAGACATTTTTTCACTCTGGACTAGTTTAACTTGGGATTGTCGAAGTTCTTGCAGAGATTGCGAAAGTGCAGCGGTTCGCTGAGCCACCCGTTGTTCTAAATCCTGTGCTAACTGTTGCAATAAGACATTTTTTTTCTCAAGCGTCTTACTCAAATTGCGTAGTTTTAGATGTACAGTAACTCTAGCTAATACTTCCTCTTTTTGAAATGGCTTGGTGATATAATCTACTGCTCCCAAAGAAAGACCTTTAACTTTATCCACCGTATCGGAAAGAGCCGTCATAAAAATCACAGGGATGCCCTGAGTCAAAGGATTTTCTTTTAACCGACGACAAGTTTCAAAGCCGTCAATTCCTGGCATCATCACATCTAATAAAATCAGCTCTGGTGGGTTATATTCAGTTTGCTCGATCGCACTTTCGCCATCAATTGCTACTGCCACCTCGAAGCCTGCAGTACTTAAAGACTCTGATAGCACTTCCAAATTTGTGGGGGTGTCATCCACAATTAAAATGATTTTTGATTCTGTACTCTGAGTCATTGTTCTTTGGGTGTTGTTCAACAAATCTCTGGAAAATAATCAATCACCATTGCTTTTGGCTTAATCACTCAAAATGTTACTCTATATATTCCTTAACAAACTCTCGTATTTTTTTTACCTGAAATTCTTTACCTAATTTCTGTAGCTGTCTCGTAAAAGGAACTAATTTTGGATCCAACTTTTCCAGTCTATCAGCTTCTCCTAGAAGTTTATTGACTAAGCCTTTTCTAGCTAAATCATAGAGTATAGTCAGTTCCTCGGCTGAGGGAGGGAAAATTTCATCTTGAGCAATCTTACTTGCCGATTCATCGTTGATCCTTTTAACTTCCTCCTTTTCCTCATAAACCCATTTGAGTCCCAAATGCACCCTTAACATTTCTAGCAAGCTTTCCGAGAGCACTGGCTTAGGAATAAAGCCGTCAGCTCCAGCATCAAAACTCTTGTGCTGGTCAGTTTCAAATACACTAGCTGAGGAAGCAATCACCACCACCGACTTCATTTGGGGTGATTTTCGCAGGCATCGGATCATCTCAAAGCCATCAATCACTGGCATCACCAAGTCTGTAATGATCAGATCGGGATTAAACGATTTGATCTTGTCTAAACCTTCTTGACCATTACTGGCTTCACACATTTCCAAACCGATTGGTGCCAGCAAATTAATGATAACTGAACGATTTTCCCATCGGTCGTCCACCACTAGTATTTTTCGTTTGTGTCCTCTAAAGCCAATAATCTTTCCTTTATGAGCTCCTTTGGTTATTTTTGACCAGTCTGTGACTGTAGATAACTCCAAATCTAACCAAAAAACGCTTCCTTGACCAGGTTTACTCCGCACCGACAAACTGCTGCCCATCATCTGAGCAATTTTTTGACTAATGGCTAACCCCAATCCCGTCCCTTGAGTCCGACGAGAAGTATCTCCTACCTGCTCAAAGGGCAAAAAGATCTTGTCGAGTTGTTCTGCAGAGATACCCACACCAGTATCTTCGATGTGGAAACGAATTTTGTTATTGCTCATTGGTTTTGTGTCCTTTATCCCTTGGTCCTGCCCAGAATCACCAAGGACACTTACACTAAAAGTTACTCCCCCAGTATCAGTAAACTTAACAGCATTACCCACAAGGTTAATCAGTACTTGTCTAAGACGTTTTTCATCAGCATGGATGCCTTGAGGAAGTTGACCTATGGGTTGATAAATAAAGGAAATTTCCTTTTGTTGAGCCCTAAGACGACCAATTTCAGCCACTCCTTGGATAAAAGAAGGAAAATGAAAATCCGTTGGATAGAGTTCCATTTTCCTAGCTTCAATTTTCGATAAGTCAAGAATATCGTTAATCAAAGTCAATAAGTGAGAACCGCACTGATTAATAATACTTATACCATAAAGCTCCTTTTGTGTCATGGTTTGTGAGCGCTGAAGAATTTGGGTATAACCCAAAATACCGTTGAGAGGTGTTCTCAATTCATGGCTCATGTTGGCAAGGAATTCGCTCTTAGCTTGGTTGGCAGCATCTGCAGCTTCTTTAGCTTCCTGGAGTTCACCAGTGCGTTTTTTAACTCGCATTTCTAGCTCTTCATTATTCTTCGCTAAAGCAGTAAACGACTCACGCAATTGACTCGCCATAGTGTTAAAAGCTCTAGCTAAAACACCAATTTCATCATTACTCACAACAGGAGCTTTCAGGTTCAAATCACCACCAGCTACTTGAATAGCTGTATCAGTGATTGCCAAAATCGGTTTGGTAATCTGGCGCGAGAGCAAATATACTGCCATCAACAACACCTCAGCTGAGGTAAAGCCAACCAGCAAAATCTTCCCAGCTAGCTTTCGAGCAGGGGCAAAAGCCTCTCTTTGATTGATCTCAGCTAATAATGCTAGATTAGATTTGTCTAGCCAGCGATAGACACCAATAACTGGCACTCCCTGATAATTGACATAAACCCCAGAACCATTGTCTCCTCCCATAGCCATGTCAATACCAACACTACTCACACCTCCAGGGTATTTTTCAGTCTCAGTCTGTTGTGATGAGATCAAGACAATTTTTTCTTTCAACTTAGCTACTAGATAGGTTTCCCCACTCTTTCCCAAACCAGTCCCCTCCTCTAGTAGCTCATCTAGTTCTTGGAACTCCACTGCCGTTGAAAGTTTGCCAATGAGGTTACCCGATTGATCATATATTGGTGTAACAAAGGCAAGCTCAGGTCTTCCTGTGAAAAATGAATTGTGAAAGAACAGTTGCACCTTTGTGGGCTTGGTACTAGAGTCGGTGGTAATAGTACTCCGAAGTTCCTCTGTGCCCTCTAATAATTTATTGTTGGAGAAAACTACGATGTCCTTGGGGGTGAGAAGGGAAATCTCTTTGAGGTTAGACTTGATGGCAGCTAAATCAGAAAAGTATTGCTCAAGGGTTTTATAGGCTAGTAGATATTCCTCTGATGACTTTCCTTGAGTCAGCACTACCTCTGCTTGAGCTTGTAGTTCTGGCAACTGAGCAGATAAAAGCAAGTCTTGATGCTGATTATTCAGCCATTCGTTGATCTCATAGTCTTTGAGAGAAGCGGCGACATTGAGTCGAGCAAAAACGGATTCTTTGAGAGCATTTTTTGCTAAAAGGTAAGCTGTAATTGCCACAATGCTTACAGTTACCAAGGACAAGAAAGAAAAGGATATGACAAGCTTAGAAAGCAGGCTTTTTTGGAACAATTTCATTATTGGGAGCTGATTAGCTGGCAGTGAACAAGGGAAAAATTGTGAATAGATGACCCCGTTATCACTCATACCAAAAAGCTAAAATCCTGACAGAGATCTTCCCAGAGTAGGAAAGGGGGATTTACTATACCTGAGTGTGTAATTTATGTCAATATAATCTGACGAAATAAAATCAAAAACTGCAACTTCTGTACTTAAACTAGTATCTCTGTGTAGGAGTATAATGTATTATATGCTACATCATAAGATATAAGTTTCCTCATCCCAGTAATGAAAAACTATTCCTTTTGGGTGAAAGATCAGTATTTACTCTGATTCAAATGGCATAGGAATTGTCAACAATATTGGTATATGCTTCTTTTTTTATGCTTGCACTATCGCTGCTAGCCATGTGAACTGGTTTGTTGCAACAAATAAGTATTTATTTACACTAGACGTCAAATTTAACCTCAAAACATCAATGATGAAGTTAGCTGGTGAAGGTGACCATTGGCCATTGGTATGGCTAAATACCGGGTCACTCTTCTTGATTGCCCTGTGTTGTTATTCTATTTTTCTGCTACTACTCTATTTTGTGCGTCGGCGTCAATACGCATCACTCTCAGGAATATTGCCCCTATTTGGGTTATTCATTCTCTGTTGTGGGACTACCAACCTGCTATATATCTGGGCAATTTGGTATCCAGTTTACTGGATATTAGTTCTGATGAAAGGGATTACTGCCCTAGTCTCGCTATATACGGTTGTAGTATTGGGCTCCTTGAAACAAAAAGCACTGGCAATGACTAGCACAATCCAACTAGAAACAGCAAGCTTTGCCTTGAAACCGGAAATTACTGAGTCTAAGCAAACTAAGATTAGATTTTATGAAGATTTAGAACAAAGAGTAGCTCAACTAAAGCAAAAATTGGCAGAGGTGAATAAAAGGTTGCAAGCTGAAATGCAAGAGTGCCAAGGAGCAAAGTCAAAACTCCAGCAAATCCAATTTCAGCTAGTACAGACTGAAAAAATGTCTAGCTTGGGCATGATGGTAGCTAGTATTGCCCACGAAATTAATAATCCAGTTAATTTCGTTTATGGCAATATTGCTCCAGCAAAGGAGTATATCCAAGACCTACTAGGATTAGTTGAACTCTACCAACAGCACTACCCACAACCTGTTCCAGCTATTCAAGAGTATGCAGATGCTATTGATTTAGATTTCCTGGTCAAAGACCTGCCCAAGGTACTAGAGTCAATGAAGGTTGGCTCTGAGCGTATTCGCGATATTATCATGTCTTTGCGTACTTTCTCGCGGATGGATAAAACCCAGATGACGGGAGTCAATATTCATGAAGGCATTGAAAGTACCTTACTGATTTTACAGCACCGTCTGAAGGGTAAACCGGAACGTTCCGAAATTGAGGTAGTTAAAAATTATGGCATTCTGCCCCCTGTAGAATGTTATCCTGGGCAACTCAACCAAGTCTTCATGAACATCTTGGTCAATGCCATTGATGCAATGGAATGGAAGGGCATTAGCCTTGAACAATTGGGAAGTGATAAGCAGACTCCTAATTCATTCCCTCGTATTGAAATTTGTACTGAAGTTGTCAAAACTCAAGAAGCGACTTCCAACCCCCAGAGTGTGGTTATTCGGATTAGAGATAATGGCCCAGGGGTCAGGGAACGAGCACGAAGGTTGCTTTTTGACCCTTTCTTTACTACCAAGCCTGTAGGACAAGGTACTGGGTTGGGATTGTCAATTAGTTATCAAATTGTCACCACTACCCACGGGGGGCAATTAGACTGTGTATCGATACCAGGAGCAGGAACAGAGTTTATTATTCAGATCCCAGTCCGGCAGTCTCATCGGAGATACACTGAGATTAGTTAGGTTTAACCTTAAGAAGTATTCATATTACCAGAAATACTATTTTATTTTAGGTAGGCTATTCAGAAATAGTACCAAACTGCATTAATGTGCAGAGTGTCAATATCTACGGAGCAATCAGCCCATGAACGAACAAGTAGATCCCACACAAAACAAAGTAGATCAAACTCAAGCTGAATCAACTCCGATAGAACCGGAAGTTGAGCCTGTAACCAGAGTTAGTGTAGAAGAATTTAAGATTAGCGGCGATAACCTGGTTGCCAAAATCAAGGAAGTGATTGAGCAAGGTAACCTCCGCCGCATTATCATCAAGAATAAAGAAGGACAGATATTACTTGAGATTCCTCTGACGGTAGGAGTGGTTGGTGGTGTGGTTGGTGTCACCATTTTCCCATTCTTAGCAGCTCTCGGAGCCATTGGAGCATTAGTAGCTCAGCTGACGATAGTTGTTGAGAAAAAGGAGTAGGACTTACGCAAAGTCTCTATTTGTAGGGTGTGTTAGTGTAACGTAACGCACCTTTGACTCTATATGTGGTATAGCTGCATAAGTCCTGACGAGTAAATAGGAAGCAGGAGGCTCCAGGGCAGAAGGGAAGAGGATTTGACAAAAGTTTCGACCCTCATTACTCATTACTCATTACTCATTACTCAAAAAAGCTCTCCCACACTTTTTTTCGTTCACCCTCTTACTAGGAATCTCTTGCTTGCAATTCATCAAGACGAGATAGGACTTCTGTACTATGAATGGCTGGTTTCACACCGAGGAATTTCTCTCGCAAGATCCCTTTTGAATCAATGATATAAGTGTGGCGCAGAGAGAAGAAGTTCATCCAAGAACCATAAGCTTTGCTCACTGTGCCATCCGTATCTGCTAACAAGGGAAATTTTAGTCCCTCTGAATCACAAAATTCTGCATGGGAATCGATATCATCAGCACTAACCCCTAGAATCTGCACATTTCTGTCGATGTACTGGGGTAAGTCTTGCTGGAAGCGGCGAGCTTCTAGGGTACAACCTGAAGTAAAGTCCTTGGGGTAGAAGTAAAGCACTACCCACTTACCTTGATAATCCGAGAGGGAGAGCTCACCATCGCCAGTATTGGTAGGCAAGGTAAACTCTGGTGCAGGTTCATTGATTGTAGGTTGTTTGCCACCTAGAGCATTGGCAGCAGGTACAAAATTAAACCAAGCGACGAAGGCAAGACAGCTAGCGAGTAGAGTGCTTAAGAAAGTGCGACGGGAGATCATAATGAAATTTGCAAACTTTGTACTTTACATAAGTTTACAATTGATAATTGTCAATTATCAATTCTTTGGTCACTAATTTGGATCAATCTTACAAATAGTTTCAGATTGAAGAGGACAGGTACGATTGGTAATGGGATTGGCTCCTAGCCAGACTTCAGTAAGACAAATTAGGTGCGTTTTAGCTTATTAATCAGTGTCAATGGCTAAAGAAACGCGATCGCTTCCCACACCTTTCATTTCTCCTAGCAACTGTACAACTTTTTCATAAGAGGCTTGAGGATCTGCTACTAGCTGTACAGTTCCTTGAGCATTTTCTTGCAAGTAAGCTTGCATTTGACTAGCTAATTGCTCTTTATTTAAGATTTGTTCCCTGACGACAATCTGCCCTTGGGAGTTTAACTGTACAATCAAGGAATCTTGCTGCTCGTTTTGAGTTTCGGTATCTTCTTCACTACCTGCATTTGGTAGTTGGATATCTACCCCTTCCTCGTTAGTTAAGGTTGTGGTGAGCATGACAAAAAATGCCAAGACTGACATCATCACATTCAGCATAGGGATAAGATCAATTGCTGGCATTGATGGTCCGGTTTGCTGATTTTTAAAGCGCATTGGTTATTGGTTGTTGGTTATTGGTTATTCGTTAACAACTAACTTCTCGTAATTGATAAAGAAACGCGATTGCCTCCCAGTTTACCCATTTCTTTCAATACTTTGACAACTTCTTGGTAAGGCAATTCTCTGTCTGCTTTCAAGATTACAGCTCCTTGAGGATGCTCTGCCAAAAAGGAACCCATTTCCTTGGCTAACTTGGCACTATTAATGGTTTCGCCTTTGAGCAAAAGCTTACCTTGCTTGTCCAATCCGACAATCAGTTGCTCTGGTGTCTTCTGTTCATTCATACCAGCTCCAGCACCTGGTAGGCTGATGTTCGCTAACTTCTGGCTGGTTAAGCTCATGGAGGCGATAATGAAAAATGTCAAAACTGACATTAGTACGTCCAGCAGTGGTATAAGGTTAACTTCTGGTACGGAAGATCCTTGTTGTTGGTTTTTAAAGCGCATGGATTCGCTGAAAATCAAAAAGAGATTAAATACCTACAGGACTTATGCAGCTACACTACATATAGAGTCAAAGGTGCGTTACGCTACGCTAACACACCCTACTGCCGTGACCCAGCTAAAACTGTGCAATAGATTTTGGTTTCTAGCTCCTTCTTACTTGTTACTTGTTACTTGTTACTTTTTACTTCACAACCGGTTTCTAATGAACCATTTTAGCTGGGTCACGGCACTACAAATAGAGGCTTTGCGTAAGTCCTGACCTATTAAAGAATTATTTTGCGTTAATTATTCTGACTTTTGTGGGCTTCCTCTGGGATGGTAGTATCGTACCAAAATTGACGATAAATCAGCTCTAGCTCACTCCCTACCTCAGTAAAGTAGTCCATCTGTTGTGATTGTAAAGTTACCAAGGTACGGAATATGAGTAAAGCAATAATTGCTACCAACATACCAGCGGCGGTAGTTAGGAGTGCTTCCCCAATACCAGCGGCTGCTCGTGAAGCATCAGCGGTTGAACCTCCTCCACCGATATTGAGATTATTAAAAGTGCCAATTAAACCGGTTACCGTACCCAATAAACCTAACAAAGGAGCAACGGCGATGATCGTCTCCAGCATTTTATCGCCTTTACGCATTTGAATAAACTCTTTATCCCCTGCCGCCTCCATCGCTAGACGGAAGGTTTCAGGAGTTGGTTGCTTTAAGCTTAAAGGAGCAAACAGAAAACGACCAATCGGTAAAAATTGAGCATAATCGGCGATTCTAGCAGCTTCACTCAAGTCATAACGGGCTGCTTCTAGTACATTATGGACAATGCGGTCTTCTTTAGTCAAAAGCCGGAACCAAAACCAGGTTCTTTCTAAAGCACAAGCGATCGCTAAAACTGACAATCCTAAAAGAGGCCACATCACAGGACCACCTTTCAAGAGTAAATCATATACTCGTGTCATATGGGTAATTAGTGCAAGGGCTACTACAAGCAAGTTTAAGGGTTTTCCAGCCTTTCAAGAAACACACTCAGCCGCAAGGGGGTTGGGCGAAGCATTTGGACCGGTATACACTGGGTCTATATGCTTAAATTATCGCCTAAATGCTTCGCCCCTACTGCTCCTGCCTCGTGTTTCTCATCTTCTTTTTCGGCGATTCAATCCATGAATGAATTCTTAATTCTTAATTCTTAATTCGCCGTCAGGCGCTCATTATCAATGGATAATGGATAATGGATAATTGATAATTGATTAATTTGGTCTAAGACCTCTTCATTTATGAAGAAAATAAAAAGAAAATATTTTCCTGAAGTTCAATCCTCTTCTTTCAAGGAGAGGTAATTATCCATTGTTCATTATCAATTGTTGAATCCACGATCGCTACCGTATGTACTTTTCCTTGCTGCTGTATCTTCAAAGCACTACAAGACTCTAACAAGTTTACATATTTAGTCTTGAGCTCTAAGCGCCTGATGGTTTCCTTTATAGTTTGACCATGTTGCTGTTTAAATGCACTTCCCACCCTACTGATATCAATATAGCTTCCTGGAGATTGAGCCGTTAAAGATTTAACAATTTCAACAATTGACAGTTCTAAGTCTGCTTTTGATTTAATCTTAAATGAAGTTGTATCTTTAACAGTTACCTCAGTTGGCTGAGCCGAATGCTCAACTACTGCTGTTTCATCTGAGGGAGGTTGATTAAAAACAGTTATATAAATTTCTGATTGCTCTAGAGGTTGATGAGTAACAAACTGAGTTGGGTACTCAAGAAAAATATCCCTTGCTCTTTTTCCCGAAAAATGACCACCAACCACTTCACTAAGAGATAAATTATACTTCTTCTTATATAGTTGAGAAAGTTTAGACAGTTTTACCCAGTGATTTTGCTGGATTTTTTGCTGATTAGTAATAATCTCTTGTAGTTGGCGGATAAATTCTTCCAAGGAGGGAATTTCTGGTTTAGGTATCAGGGAATGGGTTTGGGAGTGACCATTATTATTGTTTAAAACTCTGATCTTATCCCCTTGCTTACAGACGGAATAAACGGTTAAACCATGAGTCTGCAGTGTATTACATAAATGAGTCAATACCTTATCAGAGGAGCAGACAAAAACTTCTCTAGCAGTAGGATAATGGACAAAAATTGACGAGCCGACAGTTGCCATTTTTACATCAGCACTATCTTTGCCAGCAGGTACATGAATTAGTTCATAGCCTCGCCTGTGCAATTCCACATCTTTTTTGCCCATAGTGCGCCAGTTAGCAAAGGCAATTTTGATTTGAAGAGGATAGCTACAAACTTCAGCTAGAAATTTTTCTGTCTTGCTATCAAGTTGTAAGTTTTCGGCATCCAGCAACAAAATAGCGATTCCTTGGACAATGGTTGCTGAGTCTTCTAATGCTGTTGATGGTACAGTACTAGCAAAATTGTTGTCTTCTACTAAGTGCTGAATTGAGGCACTAATTTTTTGCATCAACTTACCGAAACTAGGTGACTCGAAATATTCAGGAGTTAGCAGAATGTGCAAGAATTTTTGCACGTTGCTCAAGAGTGTTGGTTGTTTTTTTGTCTGATTGAGTCCTATTCTCAGTTTTTCTAAAAAACTAGCCTGATGACGGGGAGCATTCCAAAGAACATGCCGATACTTTTCCTTAAGTAACTCAGGGCGCTTCTCCTGGATTTCCAGGATGGTTTGGTAGATATTGAGGCAGATGGTATCAATAATTGCAGAACTATTTGCCGGTGTTATGCTCTCGTTATCTGACATGGTGATAATAGTCTATCTTGAAGCAAATTTACCCCTGAGGTGAAAGCTGGTGTTTTTTTGTAACAATTTCCTTCATATTAATGAAACAAAACACCATTTTTACCTAACATCAGTGATATTCTGTCCAGAATCCCTAGTTTAATACCTGCCCGTATTTTCTTATGATCAATCTATAGAGCTAGGGCGTGTAGCAATGCTTGATTTAGCCAAAATTAAACTAATTGCCCAATCTTATTCTCCTCAGGAACTCTTTGCAGCACTAGTTTGGCAACGTCGGTTCAATGAGTTTGATGGTGAGGAGGTGATTAGTGATCTTTCCCAGCATCCTTCCTTATGGGCTAGCTTTCTCTTCACAAAACCCATCTTTGCACCTGATGAAAGTGGTCTTAGTTTTGGTGGTGTAATTGATACGCTGATGGCAATGGCAAATTATCGTCCTATGCCTGAAAGCAGCATCATCCATTTCATTGCCTATCCTGCAGATACACTATACATCCTTACAGAGAATCAAGATATAACAGTTTCTCAGCTTTTAGACTTGGGTAAAAAGTGGCGAGCCGACTCGGTAGATGTGTGTGATGGTTCAAATCAAGAGTACGGTTTGCGGCTTCAGCGACGATTGAGAGCGCGATTGGAAGGAGGGTTATGGGGTGAAGATGTGCAACAGGATCGTGATGCCGTTGTCATTTCCTACTGGTGGGATTGAAGCTGAATAGTCAATGGTTTGGTGCGATCGCTAGAAAGAGCAGTGCTGTGGCACAGCTAAAATGATGGGATAGCTAGGTTGGGTGAAGCTTTCTTTGTAACCCAACACCGGAGTATATTCTGTTGGGTTTCACTTCGTTCCACCCAACCTACAATTTTAGTTGTGTCACGGCAGTAGGCTTTACAAATGATGAAGAAAGTAAGTGAGAAGCCAAACTATAATGAAAAGCATTATTTTACCAAGTCTCAGTGGCTGGTACGAATTTTTCTGTACAGTTGTGTAATGCTCACAATCGTTAAATTGATAAGTCCATCTAACAATGGATACAACAAGTTCTCAGAAGCAAGAACATATATTGGCTCAATTAATCGAGCGCAGCAAGCCTACTATTTGGAAAATTATAGGTTTGCTGATTTTAATTCATTTGACGAACTGGGGTTAGGAATTCGTACTGAAACTGATCATTATCACTACCGAATTATCTCGCCGATGATCCCTGTCCAAACCTTGGATGAATCAGAATACGTGGCAAACTTCGAGGAAGGAGTAGTTGCGATCGCACAAGCTAAAGAACCGGAATTCAGACAATATATTGGTGCTGTGTTTCTTTTCAAAACATCGGAACACCGAGAGCCAATAACTGCTATAATTTGCGAGGTTAATGCTGGCCTTCCCTTACCGTCTACTTTACCAACGCTCATCGACAACGAGATTCAATGTCCGAAAGGAACGAAACCGCTAAGGTAGGATCGTGACTTGCTTTTGCTCTACAATTTGACCGTTGAGGGCAAATTTAAATAGCCACTCTCCCGGTTGATCAGCTTTTTGGAAGTCATACCAACACCAAGCTTTTAATCCCTCTGATGAAGCCTGAAGAGTCGATTTTCCCATGGCTACTAATCGTCCTTGCCCGTCAAACATTTGACAGCTTCCCTGATAGTCTGGGGCAGTTAATTCAGCAGCATCAATCGTGAAATAAATTCGTCCGGACTTAATAGAGAGACGCTTCAGAAAATCTGAAGATTTTGGGTCTGTGCTGATTTTAATCTTATCATTAAAGGCTAATCCAGACGTAAGTTTGATTATCTTTTGCGGCTGAGGCTGTAGAAGTTTTAGGGTAATGGCAACACCAATAACCAAACTGGTAGCCAAGAAACCCACCATTGCCCATACTTTTTTAGGCATTTTAAGTGGACGCAGTACTTCTAAAGGTAAAAGAGCATCTAAGGCTTCCTCAGCAGAAGTATAACGGTCATGAAAATTGGGTTCAACCATCTTTTGTAGCCAACTGATAAACGGTTGACTCAGCTGAGGGACTTGCTGCTGAAAATTGATACGGCCCCGATCATCTATCAAGCTGCCAAATTCGGTAGAAGCTGTGCCTGTGAGTAAACAAATTAGGGTTGCACCGAGGCTGTAAAGGTCAGAAGCAACGGTTAGTTGACGATTGAACATTTGTTCTGGGGGCATAAAACCTAAGGTTCCTTTTACCACGCTACTCACCGCTACTTCGCCACCTCCTGTGCGAGCAAACCCAAAGTCCACCAGGTAAACATTCATTCGGTCGTCAACTAAGATATTTTCTGGCTTTAAGTCCCGGTGAATTATGGGAGGAATTTGGGATTGTAAGTAGTGCAATATTTCTAAAACTGCAATGGCAATTTGCTTAATTTGTTGTGGTTTCCACTCTCGTTTACTTGCCAAAGATAGGGCATTTTTATATTCTTGTACCAGGCAAAAACCTGCTGCTGTTTGAAAGGAATCTAGATAGCGGGGGATACTGGGATGGTCGAGTCCACGCAAGACTTTGATTTCCCGTTCATAAGCACTATATTCTGACCAACTGGCACTAGTACGAGCAAACTGAAATTGCTTAACCACCACAGAATGACCAGTGTTAATTTCAGTGGCAAGATAGGTAACACGACCCCCAGCACGATTTTGTCCAAGTTCACGCTTCACCTGATAGCCGTAGTTAGAAAAGTTGGGAAATAGGTTATTGATCATTGGTGATTTATCCTTCGAGAAAAATTATCTCCTACCTCCTCCCTCGCCTTCTGCCTTCTGCCTCCTGCCTTCTGCCTTCTTTCTCAAGAGCTATCAAGGCTTGATTAAATTATGTTGATTATGGAGATATTGAGCGATTAATTGGTTGCGTTTGAAGGGTTGATAAATAAGCAGTTTGACCCGGAGAAAGGTAATCGTCAAAACAGGGGCAATTGCTAATAAGACTATGGTGACTTTCTCTCCTAATGAGCCTCTGATATCGTTATTAAAGTAAGTTAAACTAGCTACAGTCAGCAATGCTAAGCAAATACCCAATCCCAAACTGAGGATAACTGCTTGGGAAGCCTCTTTGGGTTCAAATCCTTTGTTGATTTGATATGCGATCGCCTTCTCAATTAACTGCCAGATTGCCTCATAAACCAACCAACTTACCAAAATAGCGATCACGACTACTAACCTGACTACTGACAATTTTAACGGGACTCTTAACAACAAAAGCGCCGCACCCAGAATCGCAAATAGTATCAGCCCTAACACGGTTAGTATACTCAACAAAAAAACTTCTTTTATTCTATTGGTGCGATACTTCTTCTGATTCATTCCCCAGGAAGTCCCCCAAATAATTCCCATGACAATTCCGACTGAGGAGAACGCGAAAAACATTGCATCATTCGACGACATCCCGATTCCACCGACAAGCACACTATTCAGGCAAGCACCCGCAATTATTCCTAACAACCCACCAATTCCAGCCTTCAATCTATTCCATATACCAATCTGATAGCCTGCTGCCATTGTCGCAGCTATCCTATCCCATGCCACAAAAACAGGACAAAAGATGAGCAATACCCCTAAAAAGGGTAAATTTCCCAATAATGTCGAAGACTGTGCCAAGAGGTTTACTAGCAGCAATGGTATACAACTGCTTGCAATTAACCCTAACAACATCAAATAAGCAGGTTTTTGGGGTTGAGGGAGTGGTGCCGTTTGCACTCGAACCTTAATCTTATTGCCTTGGGATGAGGAATTGCTGTGTAATATAATCTTGCGAGTATAGGTTTCTCCTGCTAGCAACTTACTCGTATCAACCGTAATCTCACACTCTACTTCATTCCCTTCAAACTTCTGTTCCGAAAACGATATCCAGCTGTGATCATAAGGAGTATGGGGAGGATCAGAGGGATGAGGTGCTACTTCCCAGTAACCAGCCAGCATTGTATCTGGAATCGGGTTGCTAATGGTGATGCTTTGAGTTTGTTGCTCTGGGTACTGGCTACAAATAAACCTCAGTCTATTCCGTGTTAATCTGACTTTCGGCAAACGGTAAACGTCAATTGTTTCCAAGGCAGCTAAGGCTTCGGCAGCATTGGCATATCGAGCTTGCACTCTGGGTTCTACCATTTTTTGCAGCCAACTTATCCAACCCAATTTCAGTGCTGGTACTAAATGCTGGAAATGCAGACAATAATTCGTATCAATTAAATTTCCGATATCCGTCGATTTTGTGCCGGTGAGTAAGCAAATCAGGCTTACCCCTAAGCCATAAAGATCAGAGGCAGTAGTTAATTCCCGATTAAACAACTGTTCTGGTGGCATAAATCCCATCGTCCCTTTGACGACACTACTCCCCGCTATTTCACCACCGCCACTACGAGCAAAGCCAAAATCGACAAGATAGACTTTCAACTGGTCGTTGATTAAGATATTTTCAGGTTTGATATCTCGGTGAATTATTGGTGGGTTTTGGCGTTGTAGATAGACCAAAATTCTGAGCACAGTAAGGGCAACTTGCTTGATGCCTTTGGGAGCCCAACGGCGCGGTACTGCTAAAGATTGCGCCTTAATGTATTCCTGGACAATGCACAACCCTTCAGGAGTTTGGAAACTATCGAGATAGCGGGGAATATTGGGATGATCGAGATTTCGTAGCAGAGTCATTTCTTGTTCCCAGGCTTCGTACTCTGCCCAAGTTGAACCCAATGCAGCAAACTGAAACTGCTTGATAACAACTTTTTGCTGGGTTTTTGTCCGCTTAGCTTGGTAAGTGACTCGTCCACCAAGACTATTGTGACCGAGTTCTGAGAGGATTTGGTAACCGTGACTAGACCAATCGGGATAGTTGCTCATGGAAGTAATCCCTTTCTCTTGATTAGAACAGAACTTACACAGCTACACCACATATAGACTCAATGGTGCGTTACGCTACGCTAACACACCCTACAAATAATAGAATTCTTACTCTATAAGCATTCTTAATTCTTAATTCTTAATTCCGCGCAGCGGTACTAGTCCCTTAGCATAGGAATTTGTATTTGTTTTTGAGGACAAAAATATGCATCGTATTGCTACTATGCCAGGAGGTTGGAACCCTCAAACAGAAGGAGTCATTTTTATTGAACAGACTCGAGCACCCGTTATTTTTCTTACAGCAGCTGACACTGACATTCAAACTTTAGCAGCAGCAACTGCTCGATTACCCTCTGGATTTCCAGCTATCCGGGTAGCTAATCTCCTGCAATTACAGCAGCAACTGACTATTGATACTTATGCAGAAGATGTCTTGTCCTATAGCAAAGTAGTTATTCTCCGGTTACTGGGGGGACGTTCTTATTGGTCTTATGGCTTAGAAGTATTGCAGGAAACCGTAGCACAAACTGGTGCAGCTTTAGTAGTTTTACCAGGAGATGACCACCCTGATCCAGATTTAATTAGTCACTCTACAGTAAGTCTTGGGGTAGTTAATCAATTATGGCGCTATCTTACAGAAGGTGGTGTTGAAAACTTTGTTAACGCCCTCAAATTCATTGCTGATGTCTGTTTAGGACAAAACTATAACCCTCCATCGCCGCAAGTAGTTCCTCGGGTGGGAGTTTATCTATGGAGAGATGGAGAGATGGGGAGCTGGGGAGATGGGATAATTATTTACTTGTATGGTCTGGGATACTTGA
>JAAHGL010000089.1 GCA_010692635.1 Symploca sp. SIO2C1
TCTTCATTGTATTGTTCCTTCATATATGTTGCAGGAGCTAGCACAACAGGGTAGTCCAATACAACAAGAGCGAGCAGTAAGAGCATTAAGTCTCTCAGATCAGATTCGGGTGGATCGCAGACAAATTGCCGATGAGGTTCCCCGTCGTGCTATCCGATTAGCAGGAGCAGTGAAACGTTGCACTATTTATGATGCAGAGTATCAAACGCAGCTTCCTGGACGCCCGGTGCGTAAGGAAGGGGATGAACCGACTGGAGATCCTGCTGTAGATGAAGCCTATGATGGCTCTGGAGACACCTTTGATCTTTATCACGAAATTTATGGACGTAACTCAATTGATGATCAAGGGCTGCATTTAAAGTCAACTGTGCATTATGGGCAAAGCTATGACAACGCTTTTTGGAATGGCAAGCAAATGAGTTACGGTGATGGTGACGAAGACTTGCCTGAAGAGGAAAGAATCTTCAATCGTTTTACCATTGCTCTTGACATCATTGCTCATGAGTTAACTCATGGAGTTGTTCAATACGAAGCTGGGCTGATTTATCAGGATCAATCAGGAGCTCTCAATGAGTCTTTCGCCGATGTTTTCGGCGCCCTAGTTAAACAGCGAAAACTAAACCAAGCTGCTGATGAAGCCAATTGGATAATTGGAGAAGGTTTGTTTACAGCGAATGTTAATGCTCAAGGCATCCGTTCGATGAAAGCACCAGGAACAGCTTACAATGATCCTGTTTTGGGCAAAGACCGTCAGCCCGGTCATATGAGAGATTTATATCAAGGGTCGGATGATCATGGTGGCGTTCACATCAACTCAGGTATTCCCAACCGTGCTTTTTGCATTGCAGCGACGGAGATTGGTGGATATGCCTGGGAGAAGGCAGGTCGCATCTGGTACATTACCTTAAGAGATAAGCTTAACCGCACTTCAGATTTTCAGGAAGCTGCAACACAAACTTTACAGGTAGCAGCAGACCTTTTCGGCTTTGGTAGCCTTGAACAACAGGCTGTGCGTAAAGGTTGGGCAGAAGTGGGAATTGAGCTTGAAGCTCCGACAATCAAAGCAACCCCTCAGCCTAGTGGATGTATGCTATTGCCTGCAACAATTTTCCAGTTTTTATTTTCTCCTAAGAGCAAGGGTAGCTAAAACTGTCAGAAAATTAGCAAAAGTGGGTAATTTTCCATTCCCCATTCTCTATCTTCGGTTTCAATCAAGATTAGCCAAATTTATCTTATTTTGCTGATCTTGGTACAGACTATTAACAGCTTCTAGCTTCTGTAAAATTTCTTCAGTTAACTTAACAAAAGCTTTAGCTCCTGAGGAAGTAGGAGCAGTGATAACTACTGGCTTAAAACTATCTACTGCTTTGGCAACATTAACATCCATAGGAATACGAGTTTGGCACAGTTGAGTGGGAATGAAATCTGCTGTCACTCGCTTCATCACTTGCTTGTAATACCTACCAATTAACCCCCCAGAGAGGATGAAAACAATCCCCAATAATTGTAATTTGAGGGGATTACCCTGTTGATGACTTTCTTTAAGCTGTGAAATTCGTCTTTCGAGTAATTGAATACCTACCACTGATAGAGGCTCAGGTCTTGCAGGCAATAAATAAAAATCGCTGGCAACAATACCACTACGGGTTAAAAGATTATAGCCAGGAGCACAATCTAAAATAATTAAGTCATATTGGTCAATGACAGGTTCTAATATGCCTTTAATTAGGAATCTTTCAAAATTATTCCAAATATCACCAAAATTGCTTTTCTCTTCATTAATTGCTTTTTTGTGAAGCATTTCAGAGACTAAATATTCATCATATAACTCAATATCTCCTGGCAATAAATCTAGCCCTTTAATATCACAAATATAGGGTTTAATAATATCTTTGATCGTAAGCTGAGTTCTACTATTGGGCTTGATTGCTTTGTAAATTAGCCGACCTAATGTACGCCTTTCTCTCCTCATCTTGGCAAACTCTTGTGGTGGAATTAAGCTAAGGGTGGCACTAATTTGGGTATCTAAATCTACAACTAAAACTCGCTTATTATGATTTTTGGCTAGGCAGGTCGCTAAGTTGACTGTGAGAGTTGTTTTCCCGACACCACCTTTCATATTGACTGTGGCAATGACACTTCCCATTAATAGAATTTACCTCCAAAAAGTTATTCGTTTTGTGCAAACTAATCTAGATTACCATTTATACAAAGCGATGGGATGTTTTTTTATTTAGAAGTCCCAAAGTGCGGATCTTGTGAGATATTTGCCATCTTAGAAAGTTTTTGTAAGAATTCTTTGGTTAACTCAGTAAAGGCTTTGGCACCGGTAGATTTAGGTTCTGTCAGTATTACTGGTTTAAATTCATCAACTGCTTTTGCTACAGCAACATTCATCGGAATTTCTATATTAAATATTTTGTCTTCTCCAAATTCAGCCGTAACTCTATTTTTGACTTGGAGAGCCATATTTGTCGAATGACCAAGGGAGGAGAAGACAATACCAAGAAGATTGATTTGGGAGCGCTTGTTGTCTTTAAGCTTGTTAATATGACCTTCTAGTATACCTATACCAACTACTGATAAAGGTGCTGGTTTGGCTGGGATTAAATAAAAATCACTAGCAATAATTCCACTACGAGTGAGGAGATAATCTCCAGGAGGGAAATCTAACAAAATAAAATCATAATCTTGTATAATTGGTTGAATAATGGCTGTCAATAAATAATCTTCTAAATTCTTCCAACTTTTTTCAAAGTCTAATTGATTTTTACTAGAGTGAGAATAAATAAGCGAAGCCAATAAAAAATCATTGTAAAGTTCGATATCTCCTGGCAATAAGTCAAATCCAGTAATCTGGCAAATATTTGATTGAATTATCTGTTTAATAGAAATATGAGAATCTTTATCTGCCTGAAATACTTGATTGATTAATTGTTTCAAGGTGCGATTTTCTTGCTTCAGCTTAGCAAACTGTAGCGGTGGCATCAAACTGAGAGTTGCATTAACCTGAGTATCGAGATCAACCACCAACACCCGCATTCCATGATCTTTAACCAGACTAGTTGCTAGGTTGACAGTTAGAGTGGTTTTGCCCACACCCCCCTTCATATTGACGATTGAAATCACGTATCCCATCAAAAATGAGTAAATATATTGATCAACCCTTAAACTGTACTGGATGCTGGCCATAAAAAGGCAGTGCCTCTAACCAGTGAGGGTGTTTTCCCTGTTGCCAAAGCCCATAAGCAAGTTCTAACACACTCATAGCAGTAGTTCCTAAATCTCCTGGGACATCAATCAGCTGGTAGGGCATTTTGAGGGACTCTAGAGATTGTTTCCAACTATCCGGAGTCATTACCGAGTCTGGCAACAGCTCGGTAAGCGCCCAATCCTCTAAAGATACCTGATAGATAGCAGTAAACAGCTGACTACGCTGAGCAGGCATTTGTAGGGCAAGGGAGGGTTGGGGAGCAAGTTGCTCAAATTGCCCTGGATCCTTGACTACCTCAAACCAAGCCATAGCTGCCAATGTAGAAATTGTGAATAGGGGAATATCTAGCTGCTGTGCTAAGGTGCGGGTAGTAACAATGCCAATACGAGTACTCGTAAAGCTACCTGGTCCTTTGGCTACGGCAATAAACTCCAAGTCTGCCCAAGTCTGAGGTGTGATAAATTCCGTCAGATGTTGGTGCAAATGGGCAGACAAATCTCGCCCTAAGTCCCAAGTTTGACAACGGGTATCACCAGCAAAGTTGCTGATTGCTAACCCTAGTTGAGGACTAGTTGTGTGGAAAGCAAGAGCGTACTTATTGGGTTTGAGGTTCATTAGTCATAGTCAAGTGTAGTGCCGTGACACACTTAAAATAGTGGAATAAGTAGGTTGGGTGAAGCGATAGCGTAACCCAACACCGGAGTATACTGCGTTGGGTTTCACTTCGTTCCACCCAACCTACTTTAGCTGTGTCGCGCCAGTAGAGTATGTGAGCGACAGCTAACGCACCGTTGCAAGGATCATGATTGTTCAGTCTCAAAAATTTCCAACATCTAACAGCTTATCAATCCCTACTCCTGCAACTCTGTTTTAGAGACAATACGGGTTTTCTTGCGGTCTGCTTCAGAGAGTTCTTCTCCTAATTGTAAGCGAGTGGCGTTAGTTTGCAACACTGTAGCAGCACCTTGATCTCCCATTTGGATTGCAGTTTTGGCGGCAGTTTGAAGCATTGTAGCCGCACCAGCGCGATCGCCTTTTTGTAATTTTGCTTCGGCAATTTGGGTTTGCCGATACTTAGCCAAAGCGAGAATCGACCTTTGAACATCAGGGTTGGGAGATGGTTGGTAAACTCCCTGGAAAACTGCTTCTATCGGCATCAGTTCAGAAAGCAACCCATCTTTACCTATTGCTGGGTCATCGTACATCACTTGTACATTGGCAATTACTTGACTACCCTGTGGTAGTTGACCAATATATAGGTTAGCTAGGATAACTCGCTCAGAATCAGTCATCAAGTCTCCCAAACGTACTAGAAAGCGACCATCTTCTTGTTGAAGGGGTAACTCGATAGTATCGGGAGCTACCTGAGCAATTGGTTTAAGTTCTGCTAGCCGTACTTTAGGCATCAAATCCAAAAACAAGTAGGCATTAGTTAAGCCTACAGATTGAATACGATTAAACAAGCGCCCAAACTCTTCTACTGCTTGTTCTGGCTGTTCAATATAAGAAAGAGTACCAGCACCAATATCAGCAATTTGTTCCAAGATGTCTTGGTTCCAGTGATCTCCAAATCCCAAGCTATTAAGGGTCATCTTATATTCCGTTGCCAGACGGGCTAGTTTCAGACACTTGTCGTTATCACCATGTTCGTTTTCGCCATCGGTGAGCAAAAAAGCTTGGGAAACAGTCTCTTGTTTCCCCTTTGCTAGTTCCTCCATTCCCAGCTTCAGCCCTTCATCAATCGCTGTTCCCCCATCAGCAGAGAGCCGTTTGAGCTGTTTTTTAACATGGTCGAGATTATCAATGACCTGATTTTTGACAATGACTTTAGCTCTATGATCGAAGGCAACCACTGAAAGACGATCACCTGGTTGCAAGCGCTCAATGAGACGCAGAGCTGCTTGCTTTACCGTTTCCAGAGGGCGTCCGTGCATTGAGCCACTGTGATCGAGAATCAGGCATAAATTCAGGGGAACTGAACTCTCTTGCTCAGTAGAGATGGCAGTAACTGCCAAAGATAGTTGGCGCTGACTATTCGGTTGATTGGCATCAATATGAGTATCATTGAGGGCGGGGTGTAAACCTACTTTCATTTAAGGCTCCTGAGCAAGTAAAACGTCATAATATTAAATTCCTGGAAATTAACCAGGATTAAAGATTAAACTTCTCCTCTTGAGAGTGGTGATTACCGCACTCTTTGAATAGGGAGGATCAATAACCTTACTCTTCCTATTAAAACCTGTGAGAACAAAAACGGGGTGGTAAGCTAGGACGCATTTAAATTGGTTAGTTCTAATCCCCCTGTTCCCGCGTCCCCCCGTCTCCGTGTCAGCATCAATTCACAATTTTTGATCACAACAGCTTACTATACAAACTTTCTTCCCTCCTGACTTGAAAGTAGGGAGCAGTAGGGGCGAATGGCCATTCGCCCCTACTTTCATGCATGGTGGTGAAAATTTTTTCATGGGTACTGCCTTCTGCCTTCTGCCTCCTGCCTCCTGCCTTCTGCCTTCTGGCACTAGCACCACACAACAAACTCCCACTGTGCCCACTAACAGGCGCGTTACTATAGTTTTAAAGATAGCGCTATATTTGCAGCCCTAAACACCATGACACTACCGATTCAGGCAGTTCAATCCGCCTACTATGGTCGTCCTAACTATCGGACACCGCCTCCAGACTTACCGTCGCTGCTCCTGAATGAAAGGATTGTTTATCTTGGTATGCCCTTAGTACCACAGGTGACAGAGCTAATCATCGCTGAGCTACTTTACCTACAGTACCAAGACCCAGATAAGCCGATTAGACTTTACATCAATTCCGTAGGTACCTACGGTTTTGAAACGGAAGCTTTTGCTATCTGTGACACCATGAACTACATTAAGCCACCAATCCATACCATCTGCATGGGTATGGCGATGGGTATGGCAGCCATGTTGCTATCTGCTGGAGAAAAAGGCTTTCGAGCTAGCTTACCCAATGCTACTATTGTGTTACATCAACCCCAAGGTGCAGCTCAAGGTCAAGCCACAGATATCCAAATTCGTGTTAAGGAAGTACTAGCAAATAAAGCAACAATGCTTGATGTGCTATCTCGCCATACAGGTCAGTCAGTAGAAAAGATTAACAAGGATATGGACCGGATGTTGTACATGACTCCCGAAACTGCCAAAGAGTACGGCATCATTGACAAAGTGTTAGAAGCCAGTGAAGTCGATATGCCAGTACCGGCTGGGGTTTCCTAATACCACTTTCAACCCACTACCTAAAACCTAATACCTAACTTTACCTAATTCGGAGCAAATTATGCCAATTGGTGTCCCAAAAGTTCCCTACCAGATGCCTGGTTCTCAGTACACTGAGTGGATTGACATCTACAATCGTCTCTATCGGGAACGGATTATTTTTCTAGGTAAAGATGTAGATGATGAAATAGCTAACCAAATCATCGCGGTTATGCTTTACCTGGACTCTGAAGACAATAGTAAGGACATTTTTCTGTACATCAATTCCCCTGGGGGTTCAGTAACCGCAGGTTTGGCAATTTATGACACAATGCAGCACATCAAGTCAGATGTGGTAACTATTTGTGTTGGTTTAGCGGCATCTATGGGTTCTTTCCTCCTTACTGCTGGTAAAAAGGGGAAACGCCTTGCTTTACCCCACTCTAGGATTATGCTTCACCAACCATCTGGTGGTATCCGGGGTATGGCTCAAGCTACAGATATTCAAATTACAGCTCAGGAGATTTTGCGAGTTCGGCATCAACTCAACCAAATTTATGCTGACAGAACTGGCAATTCTGTGGAGAAGATTGCTAAGGATATAGATCGAGACTTTTTCATGTCAGCAGAGGAGGCGAAGGAATACGGACTAATTGACAAAGTTATTGAAGATAACGCACCCTAGAGCACTAGGGTGTCGATTCAGTTCATAAAATTCTGGTGCAGGGGAGATGGGGGAGCTGAGGAAGCTGGGGAAGCTGGGGGAGAGAAGAAAGCAATTTTCAATTCCCAATTCCCAATTCCCAATTCCCAATTCCCCTTATTGCCTTTTGTGTCGCAGTATTTGTTTCGTGCTAGTTCTGTAGATGAATTCGGCAGATTGCTATCGCCTGTTAGGTTTAAAATTGGGAGCCTCTAGGGCTGAACTCAAGGCGTCTTATCGACGCCTTGCACGTCAATATCATCCTGACGTAAACTCTGGAGATAAGTTGGCCCAAGAAAAATTTATTGAGTTGACTGAGGCTTACAAGTTTCTCCTCAGTGCTATCAAGCCTTCGGAGACTAAGGAAGTATCTGGCTCATCCCAGAAGGCTGCTACTGAGAGTAAGCCTCAAGATTCGGTGGTGTCTCAACCTCAACCACCAGCGGTGAAGGTAACTCGTAAGCAACCATCTTTTAACTGCTATCCACCGCTGTCAGCCCTGGAAAAACAACTTAAGGGCAATGCTTATCAGGATTTACAGCAGATGCTCAAAGAACGGCGATTTGCTAGAGCCATCGCCTTAGTTGAAGGTTTAGCCCAAAGGATTCCCCAAGATCCAGAAGTACGTCAGTGGAAAGCGATCGCATATCAAAGCTGGGGACGCTATTTAGTAAACCAAAAACAGCTAGATAAGGCAAGAATTTATCTGAAAAAAGCCCTTAAAACTGATCCCCATAATCGCGCCCTTTGGGCAGAAGTAGACAGAGATTTCCGTCGCCTTGAACAACTGTTGTGAGCAGAGTTAGGGGAGCTCAGAGAGTAATGTCAAGTTATTTTCTTCATAAATGAATAGGTCTTAGACCAAATTAACCAATTATCAATTATCCATTATCAATTATCCATTGATAAGGCAGAGGGCAGAAGGCTCCAGGGCAGAAGGTAAGGAGGAAGGTTGCAAGGTATAAAGGAATTATAACTGTTTATCCGAACTTGATATAATGTCAAATCTAATGCCTGGACAAGTTGCACAGTCAATGTTAATGCTTTTAGTATAAATTGGCACTTCAGCACTTCAGCACAATCTCCCAAACCCCCATTCCCAAACAAAAAACAAACAACAACAAATAACAAACAACAAATAACTAATTACCTTGATAAATTTGTTGTTCTCGATTAATGAAAATCTCAGCTAAGGCTTGATAAGCTTCAGTCCAAGCAGTCATCACTTCTTCTGTTGCACCATCTCCCAAAATATCCTTCATTGCTTGTATTGACACTCCCGTCGCTAAAAGCGAGGGATTCTTCTTTCAACCAGACACCTTAGAGTATTGATGAAAATCAATACATCCATAGGGCGAACTGTCCAGAAGCGTTTACCCAGTATTCCTGGGAGATTTGCGTATGCCCTACGCTATCTAGTCCTTTGTTCAAGATGTTGATTGCGGCATTGTGGTCACGACACAGTCTGGCTCCACATTCACAAATATGTGTCCTAGTACTGAGAGATTTCTTAACTCTTTTGCCACAATTTGAACAATCTTGAGAAGTGAAGTTAGGATTGACTGCAATCAACTTTCTGTCGAACAAATTGGAAAAATACTCCAACCATTGTCTAAACAAACTCCAACCCGCATCATTAATAGATTTAGCCATTTTTGTCCTAGCTAAACCTTTAACATTCAAGTTTTCAATCACCACGAAATCATGAGACTTCATTACGCACCTTGCTTTCTTTACAGCAAAGTCTTTACGTTGGCGACTGACTTTCAGATGTTGTCTAGCTAGACGGTTTTGAGCTTTTCTCCTGTTGGTACTACCGGGAGTGCATTTTGATAGTCTCCTTTGTAGCTTTTTGAGTTTAGCTTCAGCCTTACGTAATAGCCTTGGATTGGTTACCTTATCCCCGTTAGAATCGGTGTAGAAACTTTCTATACCAACGTCAATACCTAAAGATTTGCCGGTGGGACTGGTATCTTCTGTGCGCTCTACATCAATGCAAAATTGAGCGTAATATCCATCCGCACGTCTGATTAATCTTACTCTTTTGATTTGACTCTTGTGGTGAAAATGTAAATCACGAGAGCCAATTAGCTTAAGCTTTCCAATACCAGTTTTATCGGTAATTGTTAAGTATTTGCGGTGAAGAGAAAGTTTCCAGCCTGTAGTTTTATACTCAACAGAACGGCTGAACTTCTTAAAGCGAGGGAAACCCTTCTTACCGGGTACTTTCTTTTTGCAGTTGTCAAAAAATCGACTAATGCTAGACCATGCTCTCTCTGCCATTGACTGACGAGCCATTGAGTTTAGCTTAGCAACAAAAGGATACTCAGGATTATCAGCTAAAATCTTGGTGTACTGGTTGAGAGAAAAACGATTAACTTTTTCATTTTGTGGGGCATCCATCCAATAACGCAGACATTTGTTACGGATAAACTGACCAGTTATTATTGCTTCATTAATCGCTAAAAACTGATGCTTTTGCGCTTTAAGCTTAAACTCGTGGACTAGCATTGTATCGACCTTTGAACAGTGCTCTACTAATTAGAGATAGTTCACTGTACAAATGTCAAATATTGAAAAAAACTAATTTTAATAGCTTTTGTAGGGCAGGATATAATATCACCGTACATATGTTTTTTTGTGACTAAATACCGTAGAAAAGTAATTACAAAAGCCATGCTAACTAGGTTAGCGGATGTTTTTCAATCGGTAGCATCTAAGTGGGATGCTAAATTGTTGGAATTTAACGGAGAGTCAGAGAAGGTACATCTGCTAATCAGTTATCCTCCACACAAATTATTGAGTAACCTTATAGCTAATTTAAAATCCACATCATCTAAGACAATGTGGCAATGGGATTGCTCCTGCAACAGCCATCTGTCAAGTAAACTCACAAGTATTAACCATTGCTCGCGATGCTTTATTACAGGCAATTTCTCTCTCACCAGAAATCAGCTTGCGGATTTTGGCAGTCTTCAATCAGCGCCTACAACAACTCCACAATACAGTACATGGACTAATTTCTGAACGAGCAATGGTGCGTTTAATCAGACTGATTCAATATTATCGCGATCGCGATGGCACTTATGAGCTAGCAGAAGGAAGTTGTTTAAATACCAAACTACCTTACTATCAAATCGCTCGCAGTATTGGTATTACCTATGAAGAATGCGTGCGCTTGTTTAAAAAACTCAAGGGAATAGTGATTTATAAAAGAGGCGGGCAAATTATTGTTAAAGACTGGGGTAAATTGGAAGCAGCTAGTATCGCTGCACGGAATTAATAATTGTTTAATTTGACAGCTTTCATCTGATGTCCTATGTCCATCCAATTGGTGGATATATGCTACATTAAGTCTTTGTCCCTCAGAAATAGCAGTTCAACTTCTCTTTGAGCTGTTTCGGTGTCAAAGAGATTTGCCTGCAAACGTTATCGTAGCTTATCCCTTGTACTTGGGCAATTTCTGTATGGCTGTGCTGGTGAGCAAAATGTAAGATAAACGTATCGCGCAACCGTTCAGTTAAAGAAGCGATCGCGCCAGCGACGTTGGCTTCCACAGCAGAAACATCAAAGGATCTGATGTTAACAACGAGAGGGGTGAGCGAAAAAAGGAGTGGGGAAACAAGACAGCAGACGCGGAGACGCGGAGACACGGAGACGCGGAGAATGGAAATCCCACACAAAATTTCGTTCACCCTAACGAGAGGTGACCTTTTCTGCTTGTTTGCTTCATCGGTCATTTCCGGAGGATTAGGATTAACGATCGCGCCTTTGCTCTTCTCCTCTGCCGAACTCTCTATCTGTGCGATCGCGCCTGTATCTTTTTGGTCAACTACTGAACAGTCTTTCAGAGCGATCGCCTCTTCCACTGGCTCTTGTTGAGCATTATCCCCATCAATACCATGGAAATAGCTGCTCAACATCTCTTTTAATTGTTTCCGTGCCAAAGATATCCGCTTGCAAACGTTATCGTAGGTTATTCCTTGTGCTTGGGCAATTTCTGTATGGGTTCGCTGGTGATAAAAATGTAAAATAAACGTATCCCGGAACCGTTCCGGTAAAGAAGCGATCGCCTCCTGGATCACTGTTACTTTCTCTGCTTTCTCCAAAGCTTTCTCCGGGGTATCCACTGCACTCCCGGTATCTACATGCTCTGTCGCTCCCACCCATTCCATATTTTCTAGACCTACGACTCCCTTAGACCGCTGGCGAATAATATCGATACAGAGGTTGTGAGTTAACTGCATCAGCCAAGCTTTCAAGTTATTGATTTTCCCAGCATACTTCTGTACCTTTGACCAAGCCTTGAGCATTGCTTGACTCAAAGCATCTTCTGCATCCGTGGGGTTGAAATTCATCAACTTCAGACAGCAGCGATAAAGTTGGTTTTGAAGCTTCTGCCATTGCTGCCAAAACTCGGAAACCGTATCTTCGGCAGCGGTTTCCATTAAAGTACCGTCGCCATTACATCTAATGTCGCTAGATATCATCATCTTAATTAATTGGGAGCCTTTGAATATTGCAGATCACACAACAACCACAGAAAGTAAGGGTTTAACTCTTTCCTGGAACTGTTGCTGTCTGTGATGAGGCTGTTTTGACTTTGGACAAAATTTGATATTTCGTCTTCCGTCCTCTATATATATGACGATCTCACAGGGGAAATTAGGCCAATTTTTTGAGTTAGGGGAAATTTTTTGAAAAATGAGGTCATAACTCGAAAAATTGGCACAAAAAATGGTGATTTGGCAACAAAATTTTACAAATCTGGTACAGCATCATTCAAATCCTCCGGTAGAGAGAATGAGATCAAACAAATACTTTTTTTTCTCTTTAAAAAATCAGAAAAGGCAGAGAGAGGGAGTCTCTTGGTTTGAGAGCGAAAGTTGATTGAAACCTCAATGGAAAGAAATCATGAAAACAAAACTGTCTAGGCTCTTTGGAGTCTTACTGGCGATGATCTTGTTGGTGGGTTTACCCACAAATCCAGCAATGGCAACAAATGGGAATCCAGAGACTGGATTATTTGCTGTTGTGAATGTGAACGGAACATTAGATCGGGGCTTTGGAGTTGTTTCTTCTCAAAAGCTTATGACAGGAGGGTATGAAGTTACCTTTAATCGGAATATCAGTAGCTGTGCTTATGTTGCTACAATTGGCTCAGCAGCATCATCTGGAATTGTTTCTCCAGCAGCAATCTCTGTCATAGGTCGGTCTGGCAATGCTAATGGTTTATACGTTGTTACCTCAGATCTTTCAGGCACTCGAAAGGATGAACCCTTTCATCTGGTTGTTCAATGTCCTGGAATTGTACCTGTAACTCAAGGTCAATTATCTCGAGAACTCCCCGATAAAAACCTGATTTCATATTGGGTGGATGGTCTCACAGCAACCAATGATGTTTATCCTGATGCTAATGTGGTGATGGTTAATCTGGGATATTTCTCCACTGACGGCACTGCAAAATTTGAGCCAATGGTCGGCGATGAGACCATGCACAATTTCATTGATAGTTGGAAGAGCGAGGGCAAAACTGTATTGCTCTCTATGGGAGGGACACTACAGACAGTTCCTGATGGTGCCGCTAATCCACAAGAGTGGGACTGCTTTTTTGACGATTCTGGTGATTGTGATGTACAAAAGTTTCTTACTTCTATCCCAGACCTTTTGACAGATTGGGGGTTTGATGGACTTGATTTGGACGTTGAAGGCAAAAGTTTACTTAATTCAACAGATGCGATTGCCTTTAACAACGATTTTGCTGCAGCAGTCAGGGAGGTATTGCCAGACAAGGTCATTGCTTTGAGTGTACCGGCCAAAAGTGTCATCGTCTCCGACGAGGTAAAGTTTATTGGTACACCATTTGCACCAGGCGGTGCGCCTTACAATACTCTGGTGCCAATGAGCCAACAACCGACGTTTGATGCAAACTTCGACCTGATCCAAATCCTGATATACGATATGGATGGTGATCCGAAACGTGCCTATCATGAAAGTGGTCTACTGTATGATATAGACAGCGTACAGTACCGAGCTCAAACAATTTATGAATACACCCATCCTCATGTATTCGATTTTCAACAGTGGATTGTTGGGGAGGTTCTCGGTCCATGTCCCCGTGATAGTGGTCCATGTGATGCAGAATGGAACAACTTTGACGGTATAGATCCCAGTAAAATAGTTATGGGAGTGATAGCAGCTCAGGGGTCGAATCAAGGTTACCTATCTCCTGAACAGATCACTGACGATATCATAAAAGGAGAAAATGTCCGGAACGGCATGGTTTGGGAATCCCATGCAGATGCAAATGGCAATTATGCTATATCTGCTGCAGTCAAAGAGGTTATCGATGCCTCGTCACTTTGAAGACAGCGCTGTGGAGAAAGCGTGAGATCGTAGATTTTTGCTAGGTACATTAGTCAAACTGCAAATTACCTTCTCACGTTACAACGAATTAACCTAACTCACAGCCTGTCGCTGATAATAACAATTTGAAAGAAGGTGTATCAACAAATATGTTGATACACCTTGAATGTAATCGCCAATTTTGTAGGTTGGGGATCGCGATAGCGTAACCCAACACCGGAGTGCGAGCATCTTGCTCGCTTTCCATTAAACTTCTCGAGAAACCCTGATTCGGGTACGGTAGCGAAATTGTACTTGAATCAGTTAATGACTATAGTTGATACCAAATCCGGTTATTGTGGGGTACTTATCAAAATCCCCAAATCTTTTCCAGACAAAGGCTTTGATTTTTTTTAATAGACCCTTGGTAAAGCGGATTTGGTATGAGACTAGTCTCAACTCCAGTAATTAGCCACTAATTTAATTTGGTCTTTGAATAATTTTTTCGAGAACCCTACGCTTAGCTTTAGGATCAATACCAATTAGGCGTATATACTCTCCCTCATGCTCCGCCATGCATTCAACTAAAGCAATAATTACTTGCGATGCTTCATTTCCATGAAAAGTTATACCAGTCTGCCAAGCATTATTCCGGACTCGACGCTCACTAGCGTGTTCTATACTTAGGCGATAACCTTGCGCCAAAAACTCACGAATTTGCCTTTGGGTGTTTAGATCTAATGGCACTTCTAATACCTGCTGGTTGCTGCTACGTTCATCATTAACCCCCTTAAAACTGTTAGCTGATTTAGCTACTGATTTTTCACGAACAGTTGCTTGGCTACTTTCAGCTGTTATCGGTGTCCTAGGGGTGGAGTTGACAGGCTCTTGAGTAGTCTCTCCCAATACTGTATTGTACTCCTTCGCAAGTCTCATAGTCTGCACCCGTTCCTGTTCACCCCTCATCAGTTCTCCAAACTCCAGTAAACGAGACAGGCTAAAATCCGGTTTGGGAAATTGTGGCGGCCCTTCAGCACTATTCACCACCCGAGAGGAAATCTTCTCAATCCCAATCTGGTGAATGAACTCACGGATTTGTTCATCATACAGCCGCGATCGCAAAGCACTAAAAAAGTCAATTGCTTGATGGGAAAAGGTATCTACTAACTGTTCGATGTCAGTAGGAGAAAGTCCATCTTCGGTAAAGATACCACCAACAATACCAATGCGGTCTTCCCGGTTGGGTTCCCAGTAGAATTTCTCCATTCTGCCATCCCGAATCAGCGGTGCATACAAGGTGGAAAAGTCATTGCCTGTGACGATAATGGGGATACGCTGTATGGGGTTGGAGTCGTAACTGCCAGGGAGTTGCACATCTGTAGGACTATCAGCAATATTCATCAATGTGCCATTGACTAACTGATTATTCACCGTGTATTGAGTACCACGATCAAGCCGTCCTACTCCAGCATCCAAGTCATTGATTATGAGTACAAACATTTTACCCCGTACCTTAACTAGCTCAGCAGCTTCTCGATAGCGCAGACGGATTAAACGCCCCGGATCTCCGGCATCTGGGCTTTCTAGTTCCCCCGCTGACATGCGAACCGCCTCTATACCCATCCGCTCGAAGACTAACTCACATTGAAAGGACTTACCCTCTCCCTTACGCCCGTGAATACCAAGAATGAGAGGCACACTGAGATTAGGAAGTTCAAGGTAATTTTTGGTGATGTGGATTGCTAGTTTATCTAGGAAGCGGGGAGAAATGTAATAGCTCATTAATTTCTAGGTAATAAAAATGGTATATGCGATCGCATGGGCACTAATCGAGCCTATCCTTAAGGCTGATGCCAATTTCTTAAGATACACTCAATGAGCCATTAGTGGGATCGAGGATAGCTTCTATACTGGTGTACACTTGTTTTAATTGTTTACGCTGTTGGTCAATCCAAGCTTTTTCAGCTTCTCGTTGCTGTGGTGTCTCTTGCTGATATCGGTATTGCCGCTCTAGAAAGTCTGTGTAGAATGCAATTGTTTGTCCAATGGATTTAATTGCAAAATTAACTCTGTCGTCCATAACTGTATTAACTATTTCTATAATCTTTGTATAAACTTCTTTCTTAAAGAGAGCAAATTGATTCCAATCAATATCATTACAATTATGATTGAGTAAGTACCGACAAGCTGCTCTAAAGGGATGTTCAAATTCTAGTAAACTTCTCGATTTGCAAGATGAATGAACAATTAAGCTACTAAAACTTGCCTGAATTTCATTAAGCATTAAATTGATTTTTATTCTTGCTTCATTCTTTGATTTTTTGTCCAAGAAACTGATGTATTGAAAAATATTTTCTAAATGAAGATTGGTGATTTCTTGATACATTGTATTCAAGCTTTTTTTAATGATTTGAATCAGTTCTTGAGATTGATAACTCACTACAGTACGTATTTCTTGAAGAAAAATATTTTTATTATCTTTGCCAATTATTTTTTGCTGTTGCTCTCCTGTATTTCTGAACCATTTTCTTTGTATGCGCTCTAATACTTCCTTCCAAGAAGCTTGAGCTTTTTGAATTACTTCTCGTTTACATTGAGAACCTAAGAAACGAATTTTGAAATGATTATTCCTCAAATTATCAAGCTTTTTCCAAATTTCATCCGTAGCTATTGTGGCAATTTTCTGCTTACTATACCAAACATCCTCGGCGTGATCTAAATCATTTAAACTTGATTGTAGTAACATTTTTAGTCTAGCAGCTGATTGCTTCAGCTCTTCAAGACAAGGTTGAACTGATTTGTTCAAACTGATGGCAGATTGCTTAATCTCAGAGGAATTATGCTTATTTGTTAATAGTTGCTCAACAGATTGGTTAATATTCTGAAATATTTTGAAGTGGTCATCCATTTTTTTCAGTCATTTATGACAATCACTCAGCAACATCAAAGCAAACTCCTGAGATTTTTAGAAAATGATAAATTGCTAATTATATTTTGTGAAGAATTTAAAACTTTTGGCGCTTTTGAAACTCTCACAACTCGGAGTTTTGGTTAATTTTAGATATACTGTAACATTTTGCTACGAATGTCTAAAAATATCAAGTACCCTATGACTGATCTGCTTGTTTAGCAGAGAAAAGGAGACAAGGAAGAGAAAATTGAGACCATGAAAAAGTTTTCGCTTGACTGAAAATACCCAATTTAAATGCACATAACTTTAACCATTGAGTCTCATCAGGTATGGTGGTATACAGGCAAAGCTTTCCAATCAAAAGTTGAAGCTACTGTCTGCATCATTTATATAGGGGCACTAGTACAAGAAGGCACTAGTACAAGGAGGCAGAAGGCAGAAGGGAAGAAAGCTTACTATACAAGCTTTTTAACCTTTTTTAACTGGTCACTTATTTCCGCCGTGCTGCACTAGAAACCGGGTTTGTAGCTTCCAGCGATCGCACTTTGTGAGATGATTCGCGATAATAAGCCAATAATTATCTGTCGTGAGGATAGGCTTTGCGACCAAATTTATAATAAACCACCATGAATTTTTTTGATAAATTAAATCAAGCGATCGCTCGCAATCAGAGTTTACTAATTGTAGGGCTCGATCCCAATCCAGAAATGATGCCTAGCCGCTACTGTAAGCTAGAAGGGGAAGGTAGCTCCATTGATGGCTTGTGGGAATGGCTGCAATTTATCATCAGCGAAACTAAAGATTTAGTCTGCGCTTATAAACCAACATTCGGCTTTTACAAAGCTTTGGGGGCTCCAGGATTGGAATTATTGGACAAAACTCTAGCCGCAATTCCCCCTGATATTCCCATTATCCTAGATGCCAAACATGGTGATCTCAACACCTGCACTCTCTTCGCCAGAACTGTTTTTGGTGAGTGGCAATTAGATGCAATTACCCTCAATCCTTACCCAGGGCAAGATCTAGTAGCACCGTTTTTAGTTTATCCTGGCAAAGCAGTATTTATTCTGTCTTGTACTTCCAATCCTGGTGCTGCTCCTTTACAACAATACCCCTCCTCTGAATCTCCCCTTTACTTGCATGTAATCAAGGAAGTCAAAAACTGGGGTACTCCTGAACAATTGGGATTGGAAGTAGGAACCACCTCACCAGAAGTTCTAGCCAGCATTCGTGCTGTTGCTCCAGAACGAGTTATCCTAGCTCGTAGCATTTGGGCAGAAGGGGGTGCTGAGCTTAACCAAATTTTGAAAGCTGGTTTAAATACTAGTGGTGATGGTTTGCTTATCCCTGTTCCCCAAGATATTTTAGGGGGTGAGCAACTAGCTCAACAAATTAAGTTACTGGGAGAGTCAACTAATCAACTCAGAAGCCAGATTATACTAGAGGGTTCTACTTGTGAGTTGTGGATGCCTGATGTTTGTTTGTTAGAGCAGCATCCTCATCAGGATTTGATTTTGCAACTCTATGATCTTGGCTGTATTATGTTTGGCAATTTTGTCCAAGCATCAGGTGCAACTTTCTCTTACTATATTGACTTGCGCAAAATTATTTCCAATCCCCAAATCTTCCATCAAATTCTCTACACTTATGCTGATATCCTCGAAAACCTGAGTTTCGATCGCATTGCTGGCATTCCCTACGGCTCTTTACCTACCGCTACCGGGTTATCATTACACCTAAACCACCCAATGATTTTTCCTCGCAAAGAAGTAAAAGCTCACGGTACTAGGCGTGTTATTGAGGGGAATTTCCATCCTGGGGAAACAATTGTTGTCGTTGATGACATTTTGATTAGTGGCAAAAGTGTGATGGAAGGAGCAGGAAAACTTGAATCTGCCGGATTAAAGGTTGACGACATTGTCGTGTTTATTGATCATGAGCAAGGAGTCAAAGAGCGACTTCAAGCAAATGGTTATCGGGGGCATTCAGTGTTAACTATATCTGAAATTACTGACACTCTGTATCAGGCAGGACGGATTAATGAAGAACAGTACATGCTTCTGGCTGAGGGTTAGTTAGCCACTATAAAGCAGGAGGTAGAGGGCTCCAAGGCAGGAAAGAAGAGAGTTTGGGGAAAACTCTCTTTGTGAAGGATAACTATAGAGTTTTTGATATAATAAAATGTCAAATTTGTCAATAATTAATATGTTAATTTTTTTATGGTTAGTTTTTAAGTGCTCCCTTCATTGTATGTAAAGAAATATGTCAAGATTCATATCAAATTGTTTCAGATAGAGGATCAAACTCCCATCAGGTAAACCTTTTTTGGTAGAAACACATATGTTGCCAAAACTTTAACTGAGTGATTTGGAGAGTGAGTACTTCCTCACCTATTCACCCCCATTTGCTCAGGGATGAGAAGAGAACCAGCATCAAAAGGAGCAAGAACCGCATGTTCACCCACGTCAGGTCCACCATTCGACACATAACCCCGGATGCAGTGAATGGGCGCCATTTACTAAAGGTGGTCTATGTCGTGTTAGAGCCACAATATCAGAGTGCATTATCAGCCGCTGTTAGCTCAATTAATCGAAATCAAACGGATTTAGCAATTGAAATCAGCGGCTACTTGATTGAGGAACTTCGGGATCCAGAAAACTATAATAATTTCCAACGGGATATTGCCCAAGCCAATATTTTCCTGGCTTCACTGATCTTTATAGAAGACTTAGCAGATAAAGTAGTAGAAGCAGTAACACCCCATCGCGATCGCCTCGATGCTGCAGTGGTGTTTCCCTCCATGCCCAAAGTTATGCGTCTCAATAAACTGGGTAGCTTTTCCATGGCGCAGCTGGGACAATCTAAAAGTGCGATCGCACAATTCATGCGCAAGCGTAAAGAGAAGTCTGGTTCCTCTTTCCAAGATGGCATGTTGAAGATGGTGCAGACTCTGCCCAAAATCCTCAAGTATATGCCCTTGGATAAAGCCCAGGATGCCCGTAACTTCATGCTCAGCTTCCAGTATTGGTTAGGTGGTTCTGCCGATAACTTGGAAAACTTTCTGCTGATGCTAGCAGATAAGTATGTCCTTAAAGATGAGCAACAGTCGAATGGAGCTTCCGTACAATTCAAAGACCCTGTAGTTTACCCAGATATGGGCATCTGGCATCCCCTAGCACCAAAAATGTTCGAGGATATCCAGGAGTATTTGGATTGGTACAACAGCCGTCGGGATATTTCTTCTCACTTGCAAGATCCTCTAGCTCCCTGTGTTGGTTTGGTACTGCAACGCACTCACCTGGTGACTGGGGATGATGCCCACTATGTGGCTATAGTGCAGGAACTAGAAGCAATGGGAGCTAGGGTAGTTCCCGTGTTTGCTGGTGGTTTAGATTTTTCCAAGCCAGTTGATGCCTATTTCTATCAACAGGGAATTGGTAACGGGAAGAATCAATCCCCAACTTCCTTGGTTGATACAGTGGTTTCTCTTACAGGTTTTGCTTTGGTAGGAGGACCAGCACGACAAGATCATCCCAAGGCAATCGAATCCCTCAAGCGGTTGAATCGTCCCTATATGGTGGCACTACCTTTGGTATTCCAAACTACCCAGGAATGGGAAGATAGTGATTTGGGGCTGCACCCGATTCAAGTAGCTCTGCAAATTGCCATTCCAGAACTAGATGGAGCGATTGAGCCAATTATTCTTTCTGGGCGAGATGGCACAACCGGTAAATCCATTGCTCTGCAAGACAGGATTGAAGCGGTGGCAAAGCGGGCAATGAAATGGGCTTCCCTACGCCGTAAGCCCAAATTAGCGAAGAAAATTGCCGTCACTGTCTTTAGCTTCCCGCCGGATAAGGGTAATGTAGGTACTGCTGCCTATTTAGATGTGTTTGGTTCCATCTATAAGGTGATGGAAGCACTCAAAAATAACGGCTATGAAGTCGAAGACTTACCAGATTCACCAGAAGAACTGATGCAAGCCGTTATCCATGACGCTCAAGCTCAGTATAGTAGTCCGGAACTGAATATTGCTTATCGGATGTCCGTGATGGAGTACGAGAGGCTGACTCCTTATTACCCCAGGCTTGAAGAAAGCTGGGGTACAGCTCCGGGAAATCTTAACAGTGATGGGCAAAATCTGCTGATTTACGGGAAGCATTTCGGCAATGTCTTTATCGGTGTTCAACCGACGTTTGGTTACGAGGGTGATCCGATGCGGTTGTTGTTCTCTCGTTCCGCTAGTCCTCATCATGGTTTTGCTGCTTACTACACCTATCTCGAACAAATCTGGCAAGCGGATGCCGTACTACACTTCGGTACCCACGGTTCCTTGGAATTTATGCCTGGTAAACAGATGGGGATGTCTGGGGACTGCTACCCGGATAACTTAATTGGTTCGATTCCCAATCTCTACTACTACGCCGCTAATAATCCCAGTGAGGCAACCATTGCCAAACGCCGCAGTTATGCGGAGACGATTTCTTACCTGACTCCACCAGCAGAGAATGCAGGTTTGTATAAGGGGTTAAAAGAACTGAGTGAGTTGATTGGTTCTTACCAAACCCTGAAAGATACCGGGCGTGGTATACCAATTGTTAACACCATTATGGACAAGTGCCGCTTGGTGAATCTAGAGCAGGATATCACCTTGCCGGAAAAAGATGCCAAGGACATGACTGGTGAAGAGCGGGATACAATAGTCGGTCAAGTGTATCGCCGTCTGATGGAGATTGAATCTCGCTTATTGCCCTGTGGATTGCATGTGATTGGCAAACCACCCACTTCAGAAGAAGCGATCGCAACTTTGGTCAATATTGCTAACCTAGATCGTACTGAGGAAGAAATTCAAGGTTTGCCTCGGATCATTGCTAACAGTATTGAGCGAGACATTGATGAAATTTACCGTAATAATGACCAAGGCATCTTAGCAGATGTCCAACTGCTGCAAGATATTAACCAAGGAACTACTGCGGCAGTAACAGCTCTTGTTCAAGCCCAAGCGGATGCAGATGGTCGAGTTTCCAAGGTTGCCAAGCTCAATTTCCTCAATATGGGCAAAAAAGAGCCTTGGATTGAAGCTCTGCATGACTTAGGTTACACCAAAGTTGACCAGGAAGCCCTGAAGCCATTGTTTGAGTACCTGGAATACTGCCTCCAGCAAATTGTTGCTGATAATGAATTAGGGGCAATGTTACAAGCCTTGGAAGGGGAATATGTCCTCCCTGGTCCTGGTGGTGACCCGATCCGCAATCCAGATGTTCTACCTACAGGTAAGAATATCCACGCTCTAGATCCCCAATCTATCCCCACCATGGCGGCAGTCAAGTCAGCCAAAATTGTAGTAGACCGACTGCTAGCACGGCAACGGGCGGAAAATGACGGCAATTGGCCCGAAACCATTGCTTGTGTTCTTTGGGGCACGGATAATATTAAGACTTACGGGGAATCCCTAGCACAAATCATGTGGATGGTTGGTGTTACCCCAGTACCAGATGCCTTAGGACGAGTCAACAAATTGGAAATGATTCCCTTAGAAGAATTAGGGCGTCCCCGGATTGATGTAGTCATCAACTGTTCCGGTGTCTTCCGGGATTTGTTTATCAATCAGATGAACCTCCTCGATCAAGCAGTTAAAATGGCAGCAGAGGCAGATGAGCCCTCAGAAATGAACTTTGTCCGTAAACATGCGGCACAACAGGCAGAAGAAATGGGGATTAATCTGCGGCAAGCAGCAACTCGGGTATTTTCCAATGCTTCCGGTTCCTATGCCTCGAATGTAAATCTGGCAGTAGAAAACAGTACTTGGGAGAATGAATCGGAACTACAGGATATGTACCTAACTCGGAAGTCCTTTGCTTTCACCTCCGATAACCCCGGTACAATGGAGCAGAATCGTCAGATTTTTGAAGGGGCGCTGAAAACTGCTGATGTCACCTTCCAAAATCTCGACTCTTCGGAGATTAGCCTCACCGATGTCTCCCACTACTTCGACTCTGATCCCACAAAAGTAGTGAGCCGTCTAAGAAAGGATGGGAAGACACCAACTGCTTACATTGCCGATACCACCACAGCTAATGCTCAGGTGCGTACCCTCTCGGAAACTGTGCGTTTAGATGCTCGCACCAAGCTACTCAATCCCAAGTGGTACGAGGGCATGTTAAATCATGGTTATGAAGGAGTGCGAGAACTCTCGAAGCGGTTAGTCAATACTATGGGTTGGAGTGCAACAGCGGGTGCAGTGGATAACTGGGTATATGAGGATGTGAATACTACCTTTATCGAGGATGAAGCCATGCGCCAGCGGTTAATGAACCTGAATCCCCATTCCTTCCGTAAGGTAGTATCCACTTTGTTGGAAGTAAATGGACGAGGTTATTGGGAAACTAGCGAGAGGAACTTGGATCTATTGCGGGAGTTGTATCAGGAGGTTGAGGATCGGATTGAGGGCATAGAATAATCCGGTTCTATTGTAGAGACGCGCCATGGCGCGTCTCTACACTTAATTCTAAATTCTAAATTCTAAATTCTAAATTCTCTAACGCCCCATATTTCGCTTCATCTGCTCCAGCTCTTCATCCATTTCCCAGCGTCTAAACTTCTCGTCTAAAGAATCTGCTCCAGCAGAGATGTTAGACTTGCTACTTTGGTTCCAGCCAAATGTTTCCGAGCGCTGCTTCGCCTGAGTACTAGCACGGGCAGCTTTTACTTCTGTAGCTTTAGCTCTGACTTGGGTACGGCGAGTTTGAATCTGACTTATAAGTTCCTTAGCTTGGGCAATTCGCTGTTTCAGACCCTCCATTTGTCCCCAGCGCTGGTTACCTTGCCGTAACAGAGCTGCCTCTCGTTCCTGAGCCGGTTGAGCCAAATCTAGTCTACCGTGGGACTTAGCCTTCTCAATTCGCCCATGCCATTGCTGAATCTCTTGAGCAATTGCGAGAATTTCATCCTGCAAGCGCTTTTCCTGAAGTTGCAAGTCAGCTAGCAGTTTGAGTGTATCTTCCTCTTGCTCTCGTAACTGTTCCTCTAGTGCCTGTAACTCTAAATGGGGATTGTTGCGTAGAAATTCATCTAGGCGTTGTTCCAAAAAGTTATTGAGATCCTCAAATAAACTCACTACTCCATACTCCCAAACATCAGATCTATTCCACTGGCTAATGGCTAATGGCTAATCGCTCCTACTGCTCCCCAAAGTGTTTCTCCTATTAAATTGGGGGTGCGAAGCACTCCTGGGGGCTCTCCAGAAACTAAAAATGACTGCGGGATGTCTAAATCCCTTGATATGACTAGTTTCTGACTTCTTTTTAGGTAGAGGAAACTCTTGTTCCTCCTGCCTCGGAGCCTCCTGCCTTCTAACGCTCATTACTTCAAATTGCCTGTTGCCTTGCTCTAGAACTGCTGACCAATGTAAATCGAGCGAACTTCGCCATTACGTCGAATTATTGCTTCATTATTATTCACAGATACTAACATCCAACCACTAGTACCAATAGCTTCACCTACCTTAAATCGTTGGGTAACCCCATTGATGGCAAATAAAGCAGCAGAATGCTCAGAAGACTCTAGCTTAATTAATCCCACGAGGGCATGTTGAGCAGCAGGTGCTGGTGGTAATTCAGGCTTTGAGGTTTCTGTATTAGGAGTTGCTGGTGTTGTTGGTGCTGTTGCTTGAGGAGAAGTTTTTGGTGTTGTTGGTGCTGCTTGAGGAGAAGTTTTTGGTGTTGTTGGTGCTGCTGCTTGAGGAGAAGTTTTTGGTGTTGTTGGTGCTGCTGCTTGAGGAGAAGTTTTTGGAGTAGAGACTTTAGCAGGAGAAGTTTTTGGAGTAGAGGCTTTAGCAGAAGAAGTTTTTGGAGTAGAGGCTTTAGCAGGAGAACTGCTTGGTGGTAAGGGAACTACTGTTGAAGGGGCTGCGATCGCAGGAGGGGTTGGAGGTGGATAAACTGGATAGTAGACTGTTTTTTCCAGAATTGTTGTTGATTGATTAGGGGCAGAAGATTGATTACCAGCACCAGGAACTGGAGGCTGGTTAGAATTACCTTTACCCTCAGTTACCTTGCCCTTCTTTTTATTAGCTTCAGTTTTACGATCAATTACATCGAGCGATCGTAGCGCGTATTGAATGAACTGGGCATCAGATTCTGACACCTGTGCCTTTTGAGCCAATGGTAAACCCATTTCAATCAACTTTGACTTTAACCAAGCCTGTTTTTCTGGACTAATCACCAACAAAACGACTGTAGCTGCCAGAGAAGCTAGTCCAACTACCCAGAGGAATTTTTCCCAAGACAAGCTTGAGCTTTTAGTCTCAGAAGTAATCGTAGGAGACTCCTGTGTCTTTAATAATTCTCCCGATTTAGCATCATTGGTTGGCTCACTGCTAAATTGCTGTTCCTCTTGGGGTACTATGGCCTCTTCTTCAGGGTTCGTGATTGGCGGAATCACAATCGACTGCAAGGAGACATATTCTGGCTTGGCAGGCTCCGTCGGTAACTTAGTGCCCCCCTCCAAAATTCGGTCGATGTCCGAAAATAAATCATCCATTAATTTATCTGCCTCGGACTCTGCAGACCAAGGCTGGATGGGAGCCGGAGTGGTTGACTGCTCTTTGGCTATTGGTTTAGTGCTGACTTCCTCAGACATGGATTGCTTGCTCTCGTAGGTACAGAATTAACAAGATGCTTGAAGGTTTTGCCTCGTGCTTTGAAGGCAGGAGGCAGGAGGCAGGAGGGAAGAAAGCTTGTACAGTAAGCTCTTTAACCTTTTTTTCTGGTGGGTTATTTCCACTGCGCTACACTAGTATCTTCTACACCCCTGACACCGCAAATTTTATCGCTAAATTTGCTTAAAAGATTAATAGTAAACAATATTTAGCTGCTTTGACACTTGGGGATTTGAATAAACAAGGCAGAAGGCAGAGGGTGGAAGGCAGAAGGGAAGAGGATTCTATCGCTCTGTCTCCTGGTGGGTTATTTCCATGCCCGCTGCACTAGCAAGGGGTGAGCGAAAAAAGGCGTGGGGAAATGAGTCAGCAGACACGGAGACGCGGAGACACGGAGACGCGGAGAGTGGAAATCCCACGCAAAATTTCGTTCACCCACTAGCAAGAGCCAGGTGAAGGCAATTTACAGTAATATCAGTAGTAAAATCAGCACACTGACCATGCCTTCGAGACATATTCGCTTTGATTGGGCTATCAAAAAACTATTGCGCAATAAGGCTAATTATATAGTCTTGGAAGGGTTTTTAAGCGAGTTATTAGATACTGACCTCAAGATCAAAACCCTTCTGGAAAGTGAAAGCAATCAACAAACTATTGATGATAAAACCAACCGTGTAGATATTCTCGCTGAAACTGCCAACTCCGAGTTAATCCTCATCGAAGTACAAAATAACTCCCAACTCGATTATTTTCATCGTATGCTCTACGGTGTTTCTCAGTTAGTCACCGAATATCTAGAACAAGGGGAAGAGTACGGCAAAATTAGGAAAATCTATTCAGTGAATATCGTCTACTTTAACCTCGGTAAGGGAGATGACTATATTTATCGTCTGCGCTCAGAGTTCGTGGGGATGAATAAAAGAGAAGTCCTAGAACCTACCCTAGCTCAAGAAAGAAGATTTAATATCAAAAAAGTAGCAGATATCTTCCCAGAATACTACCTGCTAAAAGTGAAGAATTTTAAGGGGTTAGTGAAAAGTAGTCTAGAGGAGTGGATCTATTTTCTCAAAAACAGCGAGATCAAAGAAGAATTTGGGGCAAAAGGCATGGAAGAAGCCAAGGAAACCCTAAGAGTAAATAATCTATCAGAAAAAGAAAGAGCAGCGTACAACCGTTATATGGATAACAAAAGTTACGAAGCAAGTATCTTGAGTACCCAGGAGTTTGAAGCGCAATGGCAAATTGAACAGATTGAACAGGCTCAAATGAGAGGTAGGGAAGAAGGTAGGGAAGAAGGAATCCAACAAAGAACAATAGCGATCGCACGCTCGTGTAAACAACAAGGTTTAGATGTGGAAACTATTATGGCAATAACCCAATTGTCAAGGGAAGATATTGAAGCTTTGTGAGTTTGTACTCTTATAATCGTACCTTAACTAGGGCTTGCTGAACAAGTGTGGAAGCTATACCAGACTGTGGTTTCAATGATTTTTTGACCAAGCCTTGTGCAAGGAAATGGTCTATAGAAGCTTATTTTCCTTGCACTTTGATGGGAAATCCCTGAGTAACCTTGGGGAAT